>NZ_JABXXP010000002.1 GCF_013376155.1 Nguyenibacter vanlangensis | reverse complement strand
CGCGCCGCGTCGCGCCATCGCGCCCCCTGATCGTCACCCCGGTCAGCAAAGGCGCACCGTGCGCCGCGACGACCCGTGCCCCGGACACGTAAGGAATGCCGTGCCGGGCCGCCAGCGCGCGGATATCCGGCGATTCGCCGGGACGAGGGTCGACGATCGCCTGGACGTGCGTGCCGACCAGGGCCAGGTCTTCGGCCGTGGCCAGCGCGCTGTCGGTGGCGCCGAATACTACCGCGCGGCGTCCGGGGACTGCGGCGAAGCGATTGATATAGCCGCGTACGGCACTGGCCAGCATCACGCCGGGACGGTCGTTGCCGGCGAAAATGACGGGTTGTTCGATCGCACCCGTGGCCAGCACGCAGCGCTTTGCGGTGATCCGCAGCAGACGCTGGCGCGGCTGGTTGGCGCCCGGTACGGGCAGATGATCGGCGACGCGCTGGAGTGCGCCATAGACCCCGCCGTCATAGGTGGCATTGACGCTGGTGCGCGGCAGCAAGGTGACGTTGCCGCAGGCGGTGAGTTCGGACAATGTCTGTTCGACCCATCGTCCGGCCGGCGCGCCATCCAGTTCGACCCGATCGAACAGCAGACGGCCGCCCGGGCGAAAATCGTCGTCGCACAGGATCACGCGCGCGCCACCGCGGGCGGCGGTCAGGGCCGCCGCAAGCCCGGCGGGGCCGGCACCGACCACCAGGATGTCGCAGAACAACGATATCTTGTCATACCGGTCCGGATCGGCCTCGGTGGCGGCGCGGCCCAGCCCGGCAGCGCGACGGATGAGCGGCTCGTAGAGCTTTTCCCAGAATGCGGCCGGATACATGAAGGTCTTGTAGTAGAATCCCGCTGAAAGCATCGGTGCGAGCAGCCGGTTGAACGACAGCAGGTCGAAGGTCAGCGAGGGCAGGCGGTTCTGGCTGTGCGCGACCAGCCCGTCGAACAGTTCGATGACGGTGGCGCGGGTATTGGGCTCGCGCCGCGCGCCCTCGCGCAGTTCGACGAGGGCGTTCGGCTCTTCCGCCCCCGCCGTCAGGATGCCGCGTGGACGATGGTACTTGAAGGACCGGCCGACCAGGCGGACGCCGTTGGCCAGCAGGGCCGAAGCCAGCGTATCGCCGGCGAAGCCCGTATAGTGGCGGCCGTCGAAGCGGAAACGCAGGGGACGGTCGCGGTCGATCAGCCCACCGGCGGGGAGCCGGGTGCATGCGTTCTGACGGATCGTCACGCCGCGGCACCCGTCCGGGACGCGCTGACCGCGTCTTCCGCGCCCAGAATGTCATGGGTGCGCGTGTCGCGCGTGATCACCATCCAGCTGCGGCACGGCGTGTGGTACCACAATTCACGCATTGGGCCGGCGACGTTGTCACGCAGATAGACATAATCGCTCCAATCGGCGTCGGGGGCGTCGGGGGTCGGGCGACGCGGGGCGGCGTCACCGCGAAAGACGAATTCGCCATTGTTCCGGAGACCGCAAGAGGGACAGGGCAGGCGCATGGTGATCTTCCCTTGGCGTGGAACCGTAAAGATGGGGTCGAATTTCAATGCAGATTGGGCTGGGCGCCCATACCCTTTTCGTCGATCACCGCGCCGCGTTCGAATCGGTCCAGGCGATAGGCGGTGGCGACCGGATGGGGCTGGTCGCGGGCGATCAGATGGGCGAAGCAGAGGCCCGACGCCGGGGTCGCCTTGAAGCCGCCATAGCACCACCCGGCATTGAGATAGAGTCCGTCGATAGGCGTCCGGTCGATGATCGGGCTGCCGTCCATCGACATATCCATAAGACCCGCCCATTGCCGCAGCATGCGCACGCGGCCGACGCGGGGCATCAGGGCCATTCCGGCTTCGCACACATCCTCGATCGCTGGAAGATTGCCGCGCTGAGCGTAGGAATTATAGCCGTCGATATCGCCGCCGAACACCAGGCCGCCCTTGTCGGACTGGCTGATGTAAAAATGCCCGGCGCCAAAGGTCACGACGCAGTCCATGAAGGGCTTCAGCCCCTCGGATACGAAGGCCTGCAAGACATGACTTTCGATCGGCAGGCGCAGGCCGGCCATGGCCGCAACCTGTGACGAGCGTCCTGCACAGGCCATGCCGACCTTGTCGGCGACGATATAGCCGCGTGTTGTCTCCACCCCCTGGATGCGACCGCTTTCGATCCGCAGTCCGGTCGCCTCGCAATTCTCGATGATGTCCACGCCCATCCGGTCGGCGGCGCGGGCATAGCCCCAGGCGACGGCGTCATGCCGTACCGTGCCGCCACGGGGCTGCAACAGGCCGCCCATGATCGGAAAACGCGCGCTGTTGAAATCGAGGAACGGCAGCGCCGTGCGCACCGCGTCCTCATTCAGCAGTTCGGCGTCGACACCGTGCAGGCGCATGGCGTTGCCGCGCCGGGCATAGGCGTTGCGTTGGGTGTCGGAATGGAACAGGTTCAGCACGCCGCGTTGGCTGACCATCGCGTTGAAATTGATGTCCTGTTCGAGGCCTTCCCAAAGCTTCATCGATGCTTCGTAGAACGGGAGGTTACCGGGCAGCAGATAGTTCGACCGGATAATGGTCGTGTTGCGTCCGACGTTGCCGTTGCCCAACCAGCCGCGTTCGACGACAGCGACGTTTCGGACCCCGTAGCGGCTGGCCAGGTACCAGGCCGTCGCCAGCCCGTGTCCGCCACCGCCGATGATGACGACGTCGTAGCGTGGCGCGGGTGCCGCCTTGCGCCAGGCCGGCGTCCAGTCGCGGTTACCGGATATGGCATTTCGGATCAGGGAAAATATGGAATAACGGTCGAACGTCATGTTGATCCTCGGCTCTCCGCGACATATACGGCGGAATCCGCTCGACAGTACCATAAGATTGTTTTATAGTTATGGGGATGCAATGAGATGACGCATCGACAGGTGCTTTCCATGGCGCGACCAGCGGGCGAGCGACCGCTTCCCTTCGATCTGCAAGCGCTGTCGGTTTTTGTCGCGGTCTGCGAGCATGGCAGTATGGCGGCGGCGGCGCGCCATCTGGGTGTCAGCCAGCCCGCCGTTTCTCAGGTGATCGGCGAAATCGAGGCGAAAGGCGGTGTACGCCTGTTCGATCGAGGGGTGCGTCCGCTGGCGCTGACCGCGGCGGGCGCAGTTTTGCGGCAGAGTGCACTGGCCCTGACGTCGGAGGCCCGACAGGCGGCCAACCGGCTGCGCGAGGTGCATGCCGGGCGGGTTTCGCTGATCCGTGTCGGTATCGTCGACAGTCTGATGCGTGCGGTCCTGCCGCCGCTGTCGCGTTTTCTGGCGGAACGGACGGTCCAGGCCGTCATTCATTCGGGCTTGACGGAAAGCCATGCGTCGGCCCTGTTTGGTCGGCAGATGGACATCGTGGTAGGGGTCAGCGACTTCGCCGACGTCAATGGATTGGAGCGTTTTCCGCTGGCGCGGGAACCCTATCTGTTGTTGCTGCCCGCAGACCGGCCGGTGCCCAAGACACCGGCCGACCTGGCGGCGTTGAGCCAGGTCTGCCCGTTTGTACGGTTTTCGCTGCGCTCGCGGACGGGGCAGGAGATCGAGCGTTATCTGCGCCGGTTGCGGTTGGAGTTGCCGGTAAGCATGGAGTTCGATGCCCCCTATGGCGTGCTGACCGCCTGTCGCCAGGGCGCGATGGCGATCACAACGTCGCTGTGCTTGTTCGAATGCGGGCTGGATCTGACCGGCTTGCGCTGGGCGCCGCTGCCTGGGCCGAAGATGGGGCGAGTGCTGACGATCGTGGCGCGTGAACGGGAATTCGGCGCGCTGCCGCGAGACTTGTCGGCCACGCTGCGCGCGGCGCTGCATGCCGAAGTGGTGCCGGTGCTGCGCGGGATCCTGCCGACGCTGGAACCCGAAGTGAATGTGGTTTCCCACGGCGGGGTGATGGACCTATAATCCGCGTTTCGTCTCTTCTTGCTTACAGGACCATAGCCTTGATCAAGACAGTCCGGCCCGCTTCCCCCGCCCGCAAGACGCGGGTGCGGACCGTGTCCGAGCGGCGGCCGGCGGCCGATGCCGTGTCGACGCGCGACGATGATGACGCCGCCGACCTGCTGACCGGTTCCACCGCCGCCCCGGTGCGCGAGATGACGCTGGAGGAAGCGCTGGGCAACCAGATCCGGCAGTTGCGGCGCAAGGCGGAATTGCGGGGCGGGGATATCGCGCAGGCGGCCGGGATTTCGCTCAGCATGTTGTCGAAAATCGAAAATGGCCAGATCTCGGCCTCGTTGGCGACGCTGCAGGCGGTGTCGCGCGCACTGAATGTGCCGCTCAGCCAGCTTTTTTCCGCTTCGGAGGAACAGCGCGACTGTTCCTATGTTCCCGCCGGGCAGGGCGTCGTAATCGAACGGCGGGGAACCAAGGTCGGGCATGAATATCGCCTATTGGGTCATCTGCTGGGCGGCGACGTGGTGCTGGAGCCCTATCTGATCACCCTGCATGAGGAAGCGCATCCCTATACCAATTTTCGTCACTCCGGGATCGAACTGATCTACATGCTGTCGGGCCATGTCCTTTACCGGCATGGTTCGGCGAATTATCACCTCAAGCCCGGTGATGCGCTGCTGTTCGACAGCAGCGCCCCGCACGGTCCGGAAAAGCTGCTGGAAAAGCCGATGACCTATCTGTCTATCATCGTGCACGCCCGGACGCCGGACTGATCGCCGGCGCGTGGCGGAAGAAAATTTTCCACATAGGAAAAAATTGTTCTTTATAGTTGACCGCTGCACCGCACGACGCCTAAGGTCATCGCAGATACACCTGGTTCGATGGAGACGCGGCGATGTGCGGCATTGTCGGCCTGTTTTTGAAAAAACCCGAACTGCGACCGGAGCTGGGCACACTGACGGCGCGGATGTTGGATGTGATGACCGAGCGCGGGCCGGACAGTGCAGGTTTCGCGATCTATAACGCGGAACCACCGGGTAAGCGGAAGCTGACGCTGCGCATCGAGGCTGATGACGCGGATCTGGTCATGCGGCTGGACGAGGCTCTGGCCGTGAAGGTCGGGGATGTAGTCGACATCGTCCGGCGGGATGACCATGTCGTGATTCGCTATCCGGCCGAAGCAACTGGCGCTGTGGGCAACGTGATGTCCGCTCTGGCGCTCGGCGCGGTGGTCGTGGCGGATGGCGAGGCGATGGAACTCTACAAGGGCGTGGGCCTGCCGCGTGACGTGACGACGCGCTTCGGCCTGGCCGGAATGGCCGGCACTCATGCCATCGGCCATACCCGTATGGCGACTGAATCGGCCGTGACCATCGCCGGCGCCCATCCTTTCTCGACCGGGCCGGACCAGTGTCTGGTCCATAACGGTTCACTGTCGAACCACAACGCTCTGCGCCGCAAGCTTCGGAGCGAGGGTATCCGCTTTTCCACCGAGAACGATTCCGAGGTCGCCGCCGGCTACCTGTCATGGCGCATGAGCCAGGGCGCGCGGCTGGACGAGGCTTTGGACGCGGCGCTGGGCGATCTGGACGGGTTCTATACTTTCGTTGTGGGTACCAGGACGGGTTTTGCGGTCCTGCGTGATCCGATCGCCTGCAAGCCGGCGGTGATGGTCGAAACCGACGATTACGTGGCTTTCGGGTCCGAATATCGCGCGCTGGTCGATCTGCCCGGCGTCGAACACGGACGGGTCTTCGAGCCGGCCCCGCAAACGGTCTATTACTGGGAACATGCCGCATGATTTCCGCATCTACCCGTGAGGATACCACGATAATCGATCTTGCAGTGCAGCCGCTGCGCGAGGTCAACGCATTGCTGCAGGCCGGCCGCCGGGGCAGTCAGCATCCGTACCGGCTGAAAAATCCGCGTGGTCAGCATGCGATTGCGGTTGGGCTGGATGCGCCCGTGCATGTCACCATCGAAGGCAATGTCGGCTATTACGCTGCGGGCATGAACAAGGCCGCGACGGTGATCGTCGAAGGCAATGCCGGACCCGGCGTCGCCGAAAACATGATGAGCGGACGGGTGCATGTCAAAGGTAACGCCTCGATGGCGGCCGGAGCGACGGCACGTGGCGGATTCCTGCTGATCGACGGCGATGCCGGCGCACGCTGCGGGATTTCGATGAAGGGCGTCGATATCGTGGTGCGAGGCAATGTCGGGCATATGAGTGCTTTCATGGCGCAGTCCGGCGCGCTGGTCGTTTGCGGCGACGCAGGTGAGGCATTCGGCGACAGCCTGTACGAGGCCAGGTTGTTCGTGCGCGGCACGGTCACGAATCTGGGCGCGGATTGCGAGCGCAAGGACATGACCCATGAGGACCGCGTGCGCTTGGAAGGGTTGCTGACAGCGGCGGGGATTGCGGACATGTCGGCCGAAGACTTCACGCTCTATGGTTCGGCCCGGCGTTTGTATCACTTCCATGTCGATCACGCGAATGTCTACTGAGGGGACCATGACGACACGCGATTCTGGAGCCGCTCAGAGCACTGAACAGGAAATACCGCGTACTGTTCCACGTTTTTCGGCAACCTTCGATCCTTATGCGATTTCGGAAATCCAGCGTGCCGGGGCGACAGGTATCTATGATATCCGTGGCGCCGGGACCAAGCGCAAACTGCCGCATTTCGACGATCTTCTGTTCCTTGGCGCGTCGATTTCACGTTATCCGCTGGAAGGCTATCGCGAACGCTGCGACACGTCGGTGACGCTGGGCACGCGCTTTGCCAAGAAGCCGATCACGCTGAAGACGCCGGTGACGATTGCCGGCATGTCTTTCGGTGCATTATCAGCCCAGGCAAAGGAGGCGCTCGGGCGTGGCGCCAGCGCGGTCGGCACGTCGACCACCACCGGCGATGGCGGTATGACGCCGGAGGAGCGCGGACATTCTCAGACCCTCGTCTATCAGTATCTTCCTTCGCGCTATGGCATGAATCCCGACGATTTGCGCCGTGCCGACGCGATAGAAATCGTGGTGGGGCAGGGCGCGAAGCCGGGTGGCGGCGGCATGCTGCTGGGGCAGAAGATTTCGCCGCGCGTGGCGAAGATGCGGGATCTGCCTGAAGGGATCGATCAGCGTTCGGCCTGCCGGCATCCGGACTGGACGGGGCCGGACGATCTGGAAATCAAGATCCTCGAACTGCGCGAGATCACCAAGTGGGAAAAGCCGATCTATGTCAAAGTCGGGGCCAGTCGGCCTTATTACGACGTTTCATTGGCGGTGAAGGCCGGGGCCGATGTCGTCGTTCTGGACGGCATGCAGGGCGGGACCGCCGCGACGCAGGACGTGTTCATCGAGCATGTGGGGCTGCCGATCCTGTCGGCGATCCGTCCGGCGGTGCAGGCATTGCAGGATCTGGGAATGCATCGGCAGGTCCAACTGATCGTGTCGGGAGGTATTCGTTCCGGAGCCGACATGGCGAAGGCGCTTGCGCTGGGTGCCGACGCAGTGTCGATCGGTACGGCGGCGCTGATCGCACTGGGCGACAACGCTCCTGAACTAGCCGAAGAATATGCCAAGCTGGGAACCGTGCCGGGTGCCTATGATGATTGGCAGGAGGGGCGCGATCCTGCCGGGATCACGACCCAGGACCCGATGCTGGCGGCGCGGCTGGACCCGGTCCTGGGCGGACGGCGTGTGGCCAATTACCTGTCGGTGATGACGATGGAGGCGCAGGCGATCGCCCGAGCCTGCGGCAAGAGTCATTTGCACAACCTGGAACCCGAGGACATGGTGGCGCTGACGATGGAGGCGGCGGCGATGACGCGTGTGCCGCTGGCCGGTACCGACTGGTTCCCCGGCAAGACGCCGCAATCAGCGGGATAGGGCGGTCATGAAGTCCAATGCGCTGTCCAGGCCGTCATCCGGCGCGTCCTTGTTCGACGAGGGAAAGATCCGCGATGTCCGGTATTTCCTCATCTCCTTTACAGACCTGGCCGGGGTGTCGCGATCCAAGCTGGTACCGATTTCCGCCATCGACGCTATTCAGCGCAACGGCGCTGGATTTGCGGGATTCGCCACCAACCTGAACCTGTCGCCCGCCGATCCCGACCTGGTGGCTATGCCCGATCCGGCCAGCCTGACGGTGCTGCCGTGGAAGCCGGATGTCGCCTGGCTGGCCAGTGACCTGTGGATGGCTGGCCAGCCGATTGAGCAGGGGCCACGCAATACATTGAAGCGGGTACTCGGCCGCGCCGCGGCCGATGGGTTGACGGTGATGACCGGAGTGGAATGCGAATTTTTCCTGATTTCACCAGATGGATCCCAGGTCTCGGATCCGCACGACGATGCCCGGCGGCCATGTTACGATTCCCAGGCGTTGATGCGACGCTATGATGTCATCACCGAGATCTGCGATGCGATCGAGGGCCTGGGCTGGCAACCTTACCAGAACGACCATGAGGACGCGAACGGTCAGTATGAAATCAACTGGCTATATGACGAAGCGCTGGTGACAGCCGACCGTCACACGTTCTTCAAGTTCCTGGTCCGCTCGGTGGCGGAAAAGCACGGCCTGCGTGCGACCTTCATGCCCAAGCCGTTTCCCCATCTGACTGGAACCGGATGCCACGCGCATATCTCGCTCTGGAAGGGTGCGGAAAATATATGCCGTGGCCGAGATGATGATGCGTACGGACTGGGGCTGTCCAGGGAGGGTTATCATTTCGTCGGTGGCCTGATCGAACATGCGCCGGCCCTGTGCCTGTTATTCAATCCGACGGTGAATTCCTACAAGCGCATCAATGCTCCGCGCACGGTCTCGGGCGCGACCTGGGCGCCTAACGCCGTCACCTATGCCGGTGATAACCGTACTCACATGATTCGTGTGCCGGGGGGAGGGCGATTCGAGATGCGCCTGCCCGACGGGGCGGCAAATCCTTATCTGTTGCAGGCGGGGCTGGCTGCCGCGGGATTGGAGGGCGTTCGCAGCCAGCGAGACCCCGGCGCGCCGCTGGAGATCAATATGTACACCGACGGGCATAGCGTCCGCGCGTTGAAAAAATTGCCTTTGAACCTAGTGGACGCAATCAGGGAATTCCGGAACTCGACCGTTCTTCATAGAGAATTGGGAAAGGATCTGGCGGACTCGTACCTGTGGCAAAAAGAGGCAGAGTGGGCGGATTATTGCGCGCATCTGTCCGACTGGGAACGCGCGACGACGTTGGATTGCTGATTGGATTGCTGAACGGAACAGGCGCGCGCGGGGTGATGTGCCGGCCCAAGAAACGGGAGAGGATAGATGGCTGAAAGCTGGCGTATCAGCGCCGTGTCCGAGCGGCACAGGGCTCTGGGATCGGCGCTCGAAGACTGGAACGGCATGGGGACGCCGTGGACATATCGCGGCGACGTGCAGGACGATTATGTCGCGATCCGCACGCGCGCCGGGCTGATGGATGTGTCGGGGCTGAAAAAATTGCATCTGGTGGGGCCACACGCGTCGGCGATCCTTGATTACGCCACCACGCGTAACGTGGCGAAGATTACGCCGGGCCGTTCTGCCTATGCCACGGTGCTGAACGATGCGGGTCGCTTCATCGACGATTGCGTGCTCTACCGCACCGGGCCCAATGCATGGATGGTCGTGCATGGGGCGGGAACGCTGCATGAAATGCTGGCCCAGGCGGTGGTCGGGCGCAACGCCGCGCTTCTGTTCGACGATGACCTGCATGATCTGTCGCTGCAGGGACCACTGGCGGTGGTCTACCTGGAACGCCACGTGCCAGGCATTCGCCAATTGAATTACTTCCATCATATGCAGACGACGCTGTTCGGCGCAGCAGTGACGATTTCGCGCACAGGCTATACCGGCGAACGGGGCTATGAGATCTTTTGCAAGGCGACCGACGCCGCCATGATCTGGGACCGCATCGTCGAGGAAGGGCGCGAGATGGGCATCGTGCCGACCAGTTTCACGGCGTTGGATTACCTGAGGGTCGAGAGCTACCTTCTGTTTTATCCTTATGATAATTCGGAAATCTATCCGTTGGGCGATGATATGCCGGGGGATACGCTATGGGAGCTGGGGCTGGATTTCACCGTCAGTCCGCGCAAGACGCAATTTCGCGGGGCGCCGGCGCACTTCCATGCCAAGGGCCGCGAACGGTTCAGAATCTGGGGTTTGCTGCTGGAGGGACAGCAGGCGCCCGATGCTGGGGCCGCGGTGGTGGCGGGTGGTCGGACGGTCGGCGTGGTGACCTGCGCGATGTATTCGTCGCTGGCCGGCCGGACGATGGCGATCGCGCGCGTGTCGCCGGAATTCGCGATCGACGGGCATGCCGTCGCCGTTCAATCGCGCGCGGTCGAGATCGGCGGTGTTACCCATTCCCTGCCGTTCGACGATCCGCAGAAGTACAAGCGCACGGTGAAGGGTTGATTGCTGCCACGTGAAATCCAACAGGAGAGTGATGTGCCTTCCGCCAGTCTCTTTCCCTTTCGGTCGCTGATGTGGGATTCCCGTGGGCGGCGTCATCTGATGGTACGTGACCGGTCAGACTTGCCGCTGCCGGGCGGGCCGAGGCCGGCGGCGGTGGAGATCTGGAGCGTCGTACATGATTCGCGCGCGGTGCCGAGTCGCGAGGCGGCAGAGGTCCATTTCCGTTCGGCCGCGCAATTGCTGGAGAGTTTGGTCTGTGAACTGCATGCCGCGCATATCGGCCTGCGTCTGTATGGTGCGGGCGGCGAAGCGTTTCTGAGCGCTGTCGCACGACAGGGCGCCGCGGCCGGATTGTGCGACGAGGAGATGGCCTTGGCGTCGCCGGCCGGCGCGGGGCGGCCGGTGATCTGCGTGCATTGCGACACCGTTGCGCCGTCGGTGGCAGGCGACAATCTGGTTTGTGCCGGATGCGGGGCGGAGCTGGAGGTGCGTCCTCATTTTTCCCGTCGTCTTGCGGCTTATCTGGGGGTCTGGCGGGGGCCGTTTGCCGAGGCACGGGCAGACGGCATATGAGCGGCACTATTGCGGCCAGGATCGCGGTGATCGATGTCCTCGCCCCGGCGTTGCGCCGTTTTGTCCTGACGGCCTCTGATCGCCCATTTCCGCCGGTTTCGGCGGGTAGCCATGCGGTGCTGGCCTTTGGGGACGAGACACGGCGGTGGAAAAATCCATATTCAATCGTCAATGCGGCCGAGGATGGCAGCAGCCTGACCGTGATCATCCGGCGGGAGGAGTCGGCCCGAGGCGGATCGGCGTTCCTGCATGACCGCGCCATGGTCGGCATGAGGGTGGACGTGGCGTCGATCGGTAATCTTTTTCCGATCGTCCGCACTGCGCGCCGACATCTGATGGTTTCGGGTGGAATCGGGATCACGCCATTTCTTGCCTATATAGAGGCACTCGAGCGGATCGGGGCAGACTATGTGCTGTTGCATGTCTGCCGTCCCGATGAGCGCGCGGCGTTCGCGAACTTGCTGCCGGACGGGTTGAAGGGTGACGTGCGGATTCATGCCGGACGAAGGGCGCTGGATCTGCCGGCGCTGCTGGCCGCGCAACCGGTCGGGACCCGGCTTTATGCATGCGGACCGGACGGTTTCATGGATCATGTGGCCACATGTGCCCGCCAGGTCGGCTTTCCAGACATGAAGATCCATCTTGAACGCTTTTCCGCAGCCGCAGGCGGTGCGGCCTTTACCGTCACGCTGGCGCGCGACGGTCGGCGCATCGCGGTCGGGGCGGACCAGACGCTGCTGGAGGCGCTGGAGGCGGCCGGCGTGGATGTACCCAGCCTGTGCCGCGGCGGTGCGTGCGGCATGTGCCGCGTAAGGGTTTTGGATGGCCGGCCAGACCATCGTGACCACGTCCTGACCAAGGCGGAGCGCATGGCTGGGACCGAAATCCTGACCTGCGTTTCCCGCACGATGGGGGCGACGTTGACGCTTGATCTGTGACACAGGCGAACTCCACAAATCACGCCAGCACGCCGCGCCGAGGCGTGCCTCCTTGGCGGCCGAAGCCGACGCTCAAGGATTGGCGAATTTGAGATCACCGATCTTCGATACGATGGTCTTGAGAAGGGGTGATGTATTGGCTTCGTTGTAGCCCAGCGACAGGTCGATCGTCGGCGGCACGCCGGCGAGTGGCCTGCTGACGACAGTTGGGGGCAGCAGGTTGCGCGCATAGAGCGGCATCAGGGCGATGCCGCGGGTCGAGGTGACCAGCGACATCGCCATCGCGAGGTTGTCGACATCGTGGTCGGGCGTGAGATCGATGCCCAGTTTCGCGCCGTAGGCGTCGGTCACCGCCCTGAGCGCCGGGGACTTGTCGTGAGGAACGCCGACGCGTTCTTCCCCGATGATGTCCTCGCTGGTGACGGCACTGCGCGCCGTGAGCGGATGATCCACTGGCATCAGCACGATCAGCGGCTCATCGATCAATCGCGTGAAGACGATTCCCGGCGCGTTGCGTTCGTGCCGGAGAAAGGCGAGGTCGATCTTGCCGCGCATCAATCCCTCGGCCAGGTCAGGCGATGAGAGGCTGAGAAGTACGACCTCGGTATTCGGCAGTTCGTCACGCATGATGCGCATGACCGCCGGTAGCCAATCGAATTCATAGCCGGTCAGGAAGCCGAGGACGAAAGACCGCTTGGCGGGCACTGCGGCGCGGCGCGTGGCCTCGACCGTCGCTTCGACCTGGACGAGCACGGCGCGCGCGTGGTCGAGAAACACGCGACCAGCAGCGGTCAGTTCAATGCCCTTTGCACCGCGGATCAGAAGCGCGCACCCAAGCTCGGCCTCGAGATCGCGCATCTGCCGGCTGAGGGATGGCTGCGCGGTATGCAGCCGCTTCTCCGCCGCGACGGTCAGGCTGCCTTCCTCGGCGACGGCGATGAAATACCGGAGATGACGAAGATCCATAATCCATGCCTTACAAGCATGGACCCCAAGAAACAAAGTCTTTTTCCCCGAAGAATTCCAAGCCTATTCCTCTCTCACCGGCCGGATTGTCCAGCCGAGTTTACGCAAGCCCGAAATCCACGATGGCCGAGCCAGACAATCAAGGCATGGCATGGCCAACTGGAACATTATTTCGAGTGGAGAATAACATGACTACGCCCGTCGTTCTGATCACCGGCGCACTCACCGGCATCGCCCGCGCCACCGCTTTCGCCTTCGCCGGGAAAGGGGCGAAGATCGTCGCCTCCGGCCGCCACGACGATGCGGGGGCCGCTCTCGTCGCGGAACTGCGCGCCGTCGGCGCGGAAGCCGAATTCGTCCGCGCCGATGTGCGCCATGAGGACGACGTTCGTGCCCTCGTCGATGAGGCCGTCAGGCGCTTCGGCCGGCTGGACATCGCCGTCAATTCCGCCGGCACCGAAGGCACGCCCGGCCCGGCTGTCGACCAGACCCCCGAGAGCTATGCCGCGACTTTCGACACCAACGTCCTCGGCACGATCCTCAGCATGAAGCATGAACTGCGCGTCATGCAGGCTCAGGGCAGCGGCAGCATCGTCAATATCTCCTCGACCTTCGGGCACGAGGGCGGCGCCGGCGCGTCGATCTATGCCGCGAGCAAGCACGCGGTCGAGGGCCTGACCAAGTCGGTCGCGCTGGAGGTCGGCAGCCTAGGCATCCGGGTCAACGCCGTGGCGCCGGGACCGATTCAGACCGGCATGCTCGATCGCTTCACCGGCGGCGAGGAGGTCAAGGCCTATCTGGCGACCCTCAACGCCCAAAAGCGGATCGGCCAGCCCGACGAGATCGCGCGCGCGATCCTCTACATCGCTTCGGACGACGCCAGCTTCGTCACCGGCCACATCCTGACCGTCGACGGCGGCAAGTCGGCCGGCTGAACCCAAGGGGGCCGGGGTCGAAACCCGGCCCCCGCTGGCATGCCCGACATCCCCGTTCTCATTCCCATTCAAAATGGTGCTGTCATGTCAAACGATCATCTGAAACTCTATGAGTCGAGCGGCTCGCCCAATTCGCGCCGCGTTCGCATCTTTATCGCGGAGAAGGGAATTTGCGTCTCGCGCGTCCCCGTCGATCTCGGCGCGAAGGAGCAGTTCTCCGAAGCCTACGTCAAAATCAATCCGCGCCAGGTCGTCCCGACGCTGGTTCTCGAAGACGGGACGGCGATCGGCGAGGTGCCGGCGATCCTGCGTTATCTTGAAGAGGCCTATCCCGGCACGCCGTTGCTCGGCACATCGCCCGCGGACAAGGCGCTGGTGACGATGTGGGAATGCCGGATGGAGCTTGAGGGCTTTGCGGCGGTGATGGAGACCATCCGCAACAAGGTTCCGGGGCTCAAGGGGCGCGCAATCGTCGGCACGCACGGTTACGAGCAGATCCCGGGGATCGTGGAGCGCGGCTATCAGCGGATCGCGGATTTCCATGCCGATCTGGAAACCAGGCTCGGCGAGGCGCCGTTCGTCGCGGGCGACCGGTTCAGCGCGGCCGACATTACCGCCGTCGTCGCGATCGATTTCGCGGCCAAGGCGTTGGCCCTCCCGATCCCGGACGGGAATGGCGCGACGCGCCGGTGGTGCGACAAGGTCGCCGGGCGCCCCAGCTTCGCGGCCTGAACGATTGCCGCCGTCCCCGACCAGGACGGCGGCTTCACGGTCATTCATGGTTTTCGGCGGCATATCGGAACGGAATATCCGAACGGGGCGAAGACCTGTTCGTTACACCGCGCCGATGGGCTCGTCAGCTTCGTCGTTGATGTCGATTGACCCCAGCCGGGCATTACGGCGGAGAACCTGTGGCGGCTGCCCAAAAGCGCGAAGAAATGCTCTCCTCATGTGGTCGCGGTCGCTAAAGCCGGTTTGCCGGGCCACCATGTCGATCGGATGGCGGCTTTGCTCCATGAGATTGCGCGCGCCCTCGACCCGAAGATTCTCGATCGCCTTGGCCGGAGACTGGCCCGTTTCGGCGTGGAAGGCGCGGCTGAACTGACGCGGGCTGAGGTTGGCCGCTTCGGCAAGGTCGGGGACGGTCAAGGGCTTATGAAGGTTATCGCGTGCGTAGGCGAGGGCCGCCTGGATGCGGTCCGATTTCGGCGAGAGCTCGAGCAAGGTGGAGAACTGCGACTGCCCGCCGCCGCGACGATGGTAGATGACCAGTTTTCGCGCCACGGCCTTGGCGATCTCGGGTCCGAGATCGTTCTCGATGAGCGCCAGGCCGAGGTCGACACCGGCCGTCATGCCCGCCGACGTCCAGATCGGCCCGTCGTTGATGAAGATGCGATCCTCTTCCATCTTCGCCTTCGGATAAGTCCGCTGTAGCGCGCGCGCATGAATCCAGTGGGTGGTGGCGCGCCGCCCATCCAGGAGTCCCGCCTCGGCCAGGACGAAGGCGCCGGTGCAGACCGCTGCGATCCGCCGATGACGCCTGGGCGCGTCCCGCATGAATTCGATGACGCCAGGGGTTGAGGGTGCAATCACGGCGGCACCGCCGACGACAAGCGTGTCGAACGGCTTTTCCGTGAACTGCTCTGTTTCCAGCTTCAGGCCAGTCGAGGTTTTGATCGGGCCGCCCTCTTCGGACACGTAGTGGAACGCGTAGGGCTCGGGATCGACCATAGAATTGGCCACTTCGAAGCCCGCCACCATGGCCAGCGCCATCAGCGAATAGCCGGGGTAAACGAGGAAAGCGATGTCACGCATGGCGTCCCGCCCTATGTCCTAAATGTCCGCTTATATGACATTTGAGACTTTTGGCTGCAAGCTTAGTGTCTGTCCACGGGCTCAATCACGAGCCGTCGAGACGGAGAAACACGATGAGCAGTCCATCCACCAAAGGCGTCGCCGTGATTACCGGCGCGTCGACCGGCATCGGCGCGATGTACGCCGATCGCCTCGCCAAGCGCGGCTATGACCTGATCCTGGTCGCCCGCAATGAGCAGCGGCTTCAGGCGGCCGCCGGGCGCCTGCAGGCCGAGACCGGAGTGACGGTCACCCCGCTGGTCGCCGACCTGAACAATCACGCCGATCTGGCGAAAGTCGAGGCGGTGCTCCGCGACGATCCCAAGATCACCATGCTGGTCAACAATGCCGGCGTCGGCTCGGTTGCCTCGATCCTGCAGGCCGACATCGACAAG
The DNA here is from genome assembly GCF_013376155.1 of Nguyenibacter vanlangensis. GTDB lineage: Bacteria > Pseudomonadota > Alphaproteobacteria > Acetobacterales > Acetobacteraceae > Gluconacetobacter > Gluconacetobacter vanlangensis. The sequence continues at coordinate 50,251 of NZ_JABXXP010000002.1, read as the reverse complement.
ATGGAGGCGATGATCGACCTGAATATCACCGCCCTGACTCGTCTGACCTACGCCGCCGCCCCGGCCTTCGTGGCCCGCGGCGCCGGCACCATCATCAACATCTCGTCGGTGGTGGGCGTCGCGGTGGAGGCCCTGAACGGGGTCTACAGCGCCTCGAAATCGTACGTGCTCAGCTTCGGTCATTCGCTGCAGAAGGACCTGGCCGAGAAGGGCGTCCGCATCCAGACGGTGCTGCCCGGCGCGACCGCCACGGCGTTCTGGGACGTCGCCGGCTACGCGCCCCAGAAGACCGCCGAAATCACCATGCAGGCCTCCGACCTGGTCGACGCCGCCCTGGCCGGCCTGGACGCGGGCGAGTTGGTGACCATCCCGGGCCTTCACGAAGGTGAGGCCTGGATCCGTTGGGAACAGGATCGTCGTGACCTGGCCCCGAAGTTCCTCAACCCGAAGCCCGCCCCGCGCTACCACGTCGCCTGACGTGCGCAACGCACCCCGCTAAGGCCCCCCGCCCCTTGGGGCGGCGGCCGTCACCCCAAGGCAAATCCCATGTTTCTGCTGAGCGGCTGATGCGCATCCTGCTGCGGCGCGTTTTGCGTGGCCGGCAGATAAACCGCCAATTTCAGTCCAAAATCCTCGTGGGCCTGGAATGTCGTATATTCGTAACAGATCGGGCCGTTGATTGGATGATGTAGCCGTTTGGTTCCCGATGAGGACGCTTGGACGGCGTGGTCCTTCCACCAGTGCGCGAGTTCCTTGCACCCTGCCTGCACGCGCTCCAGCAACTGTACGAAGGCGCGATCATACGCCCAGAGGTCATAAGTCGGCCGAGACAACCCGGGAGCCGAGATGGTCGTTATTCCAGGCGCTTCACACATGGTGCCGATGGAGGCGGCGGAACGGTTCAACGAAGAACTGATTCGCTTCCTCCGAACCATCGAGACCTGAACGTCCGAGAACCAAATCCGGCCGATGTCCGGACCATGCCTTCCATGCGTCTCGGAGCCAGCCAGCGGTGGGCGTCCTCTGTCAGGGGAGCGGGCGGTTGTCCCGGCAGCCCATGGAAGGGGCCGATGGCCGATGCCGTGCGCAGGCGGTGACGGTCGTAGGGGCGTGCCTGTGTATCCACCGGAGTCCACCAGGCGATGACATTGGACCCGGATCACGCCTCGGGGGCAGCCCACCTCTGGACACTAACATCCGCCAGCGCCTCGAATATAGCCGGTGTGCGTTCCAGGCGGGCGATCGTTCGCGCGCCTTCGAGGGCCGCAACCAATGCGGCTGCGCTAGAGGATGCGCGCGCGGGAGCGAAGCCGCATCCCCTGAAATGCTCCGCAATTATCTCGGTCGAATCGACAAATCCGCGCGCTACCCGTTTGGTCAACTCGGCATCGAGCGCCGGCAGCTCGTTCGCCAGATTTTGCATGAGACATCCATACTGGAAATCGGAGGCGACCATTTCGGCCGCGAATGTACTGAAAATCCGATTAACAAAATTCAGAGCATCGCCTGTCGTCTTCGCCGAGATGTCCTGCAATACGGCAATTCTACATGCAATGTAATGGTCGATCGCTTCTTCTGCGAGCTGAGTCTTTCCGCGAGGAAAGTGAAAGTAGAACGATCCTTTAGGCGCACCGCTTTCTTCAAGGATCTGGGTCAATCCAGTCGCAGTGTAGCCTTGGATGCGAAAAAGCCGTTCCGCCGCGGCGATCGCGCGAGCGCGTGCGTCAGTCTTACGTGCCATGCCGTGAATATACCACGCTTCGCTTGACTCCGCTATGGTGATCGCCATACTATGGCAATCACCATATAAAAAGTTCGGCGCCGTCTTGGCGATGGGGGCGGCCGCCCTGGTTGCGGCTTCACTGCGACCGGGCCACGCAAACCCATGGGAGGAACTGATTTGACGACACCGACATATGGCGGGGGAACGCTTCCCACGGGGGTCCGCTCGCGCATGATCCGTGGGGTCAATGGCCTCGATGTCCATATTCTCGAGGCCGGTTACGAAAGCTCGGGCAGGCCGCTCGCACTGCTTCTGCATGGCTTTCCGGATCTGGCTTACGGCTGGCGGCATCTGATTCCGATCCTGGCCGATGCCGGCTACCATGTCGTGGCACCCGACCAGCGGGGTTTTGGCCGCACCACCGGTTGGGTGAACGGCTATGATGCCCCTCTTGGGCCCTTCAGCCTCTTGAATATGACGCGTGACGCCCTCGGACTGGTTTCGGCGTTGGGGTTTCGACGGACGGCGATGCTTGTCGGGCACGATTTCGGCTCGCCCGTGGCGGCCTATTGTGCGCTGGCCCGACCTGACGTCTTTCCCTCGGTGGTGCTGATGAGCGCACCGTTCCCCGGTCCGCCGGCGTTTCCGTTCAACACTGCGGAAAGCGAGGCAGCGTCGGTCCAACCGAACAATCAATTTCAAAATTTGGCGACGGCGCTGGCGGCGCTGGACCCGCCGAGAGCGTATTATCAGCAATATCTCAGCGGGCGGCGGGCGAATGACGACATGTGGCACCCGCCTCAGGGTTTACGCAGATTTCTTCGTGCATTTTTCTACGTCAAGAGCGCTGACTGGCCAGGAAACAAGCCCTATCCGTTGAAGGGAGGAACCGCCGCAGACCTTGCACAGATGCCTACTTATTACGTGATGGATCTCGGCAAGACGATGCCTGAGACGGTGGCTCCATTCGAACCGTCCGCCGCCGAGGTCAAGGCCTGCAAATGGCTCACCGAGCCGGAACTTGGGGTGTACACGGAGGAGTACGGCCGCACCGGGTTTCAGGGCGCCCTGCAGGCTTATCGCGTCTTTTCCGACCCTGACCTAAACGCTGAGTTACGCCTGTTTTCGGGCAAGGCGATCGATGTCCCGTCGCTCTTCATCGGCGGGAAGAGCGATTGGGGCACCTATGCGGCGCCGGGCGCGCTCGATCTTATGAGGACGAGGGCGGCGACGAGGATGGGTGGCATCGCGCTGATTGACGGTGCCGGTCACTGGATCCAACAGGAACAGCCGGCTCGGCTCGGCGCGCTCCTGCTCGCCTTCATCAACGAGGTTGGTGGGACGGATCAATGATCAGTTCGCTGAAGCGTTCTTCGGGCTCCGCCCATCAAACGGACGCGGCACCATCGCCTGGGCCGGGGCGACCGAGACAAAGAAGGCGATCGACGCGGCGGCGGCGTTGCCGGGCACCTCGCGGAGCATGTCTCTGATCGGCGTGCCGAAGCTCGGCCTCGTTCGATTTAGGGGGCGATGACGTGGCAGGCTTCTGGTCAGCTCGCCCCGGCCCAGGCCACCGCGTCAGCCCCTGCGGGGATCCGCACGGGACTTGAGGGATCGGTCACCGCGCGCCATACGGCTTTGGCGACATCCTGCGGATGCGTGATCGGTCCTGGTTCGCTGAATCCAGCCATGAAGCCCTTGACGAGATCGGCATAGGCCTCGTGGTCGAGGCCCTGCATGCGGGAGCTGCCATTCTCGGCGAAGCGGGTTTCGGGAGCGCGTCCAGGAAGCACGAGGTGTGCGCGCACGCCGAACGGCTGGAGTTCCAGCGCCATCGACTCGGTGAATGCGTTCACCGCCGCCTTGCTCGCTGTGTAGGCTGCGATCAGCGGGATGGCCCTCAAGGTTACGCTCGACGTGACGTTCACGACCACGCCGGCCTTGCGCCCTCTGAACTGCGGCAGCACCGCCTGCGTCACCGCCATCGTGCCGAAGCTGTTGGTTTCGAAGACCTCGCGTATCGTCGACATGGGCGTGACCTCGAACGGCGCCGCCGCACCGAAACCGGCATTGTTGACGAGAGCGTCAAGCGGCCCCGCAGCCTCGACGGCTTGCCGGATGCTGTCCGGATCCGTCACATCGAGTGCGAGCACGCGCACGTTCTTTGAAGCGGGCAGCACGTCTTCGCGTGGTGTGCGCATCGTCGCGACAACCATCCAGTCGCGATCGAGGAAATATTCGGCCGTTTCAAGCCCGAAGCCGGAAGAGCACCCGGTGATCAGAATGGTTTTCATGAAGGACTCTCGGGAGTGGTTGTCTACGCCAAGAGGATAGACCGCCTTATCTGGATCATCTATTATTGAAAATCTATATTTAGTTAGTAAGAGTCCTGAATATGATTGATCCGCTGGCGGAGGTCGTCACACTGCTCCAGCCGAGCGCCCGATACGCGAAGCTGGTCGTTGGAGCCGGGCCGTGGCACATCCGCCGCTCGGACGCCGGGCAGCCCTTCTATTGCGTCGTTCTCGAGGGAGCCTGCTGCCTCGCGATTGACAGGCGCGAGACCATTGAGCTCCGTTCAGGCGACTTCATCTTGGTCCCCGAGGCTTATGGCGTCGCAATGACCAGCATCATGCCAGCTTCGGCCGACTCCTCCGAAGCGGTGCCGGTTGCGCTTGGCGGGGGCGAATTCAGGATCGGCGATCAGGACGGACCACCCGATCTAAGAATGCTGGCCGGCCACTGCGGCTTCGGCTCTCCCGATGCGGACCTGCTGGTGTCGCTGCTTCCGCAGGTCGTGCATGTCCGCGGCGAGCCCCGGCTTGCCACCCTCGTCCAGCTCGTCAGAGACGAGTTCCGCGACCGCCGACCGGCGCGCGAGGTCATCCTCACCCACCTGCTCGAGGTCCTTCTTATAGAGGCGCTTCGGTCGACGGCCGCGACACCGTTCTCGCCCGGTCTCGTGCGGGGGCTAGCCGATGAACGCCTTGCCATGACGCTACGCCGGATGCATGAAAGCCCGACCAAGACGTGGACCGTCGCACAATTGGCGAAGGAGGCTGCGCTTTCCCGTTCGGCCTTCTTCGAACGTTTCAGTCGCGTCGTCGGTCTGGCGCCGATGGCCTACTTGCTGAACTGGCGCATGGCTCTGGCCAAAAACATGCTCCGGCGGAGCGAGGTTGGTATCGCCGAGATCGCGCAACGTGTCGGCTACGGCTCCGCGAGTGCTTTCAGCGTCGCCTTCACCCGCCATGTCGGACTGCCGCCGGCGCGCTATGCGCGGCAGCAATCCGTTCCTGCGCCCTGACCGATGCGGGCGGCGCATCCGGCGACCGAGCGAAGCGGGGAACGGCTTGACTATAAGAGCATATGCTCCTATATGGTCCGTATTGGAGCATATGCTCTTATGTTCGCGCGGAGCAGAACCATGAGCGACGCTGACTTTCTCGTAAGCGGCGCGACGGGCCGGACCGGCGGCGTCGCCATAGACGAACTGTTGAAGATGGGTAGGCGCGTCCGTGCCTATGTGCGCGCCGATGATGAGCGGGCGGCTGCCCTGAGGGCGCGCGGCGTCGATATCGCGGTCGGGGATTTCACCGACATCGACCGGATCCGGGCTGCGATGGAAGGCGTCAAATCGGCCTATTTTCTTTATCCGATTGCGCCCGGAATCATCGGAGCCGCCGCCTGTTTCGCGCAAGCCGCGAAGGAAGCGGGCGTCGCCTCGATCGTCAACATGTCGCAAATTTCGGCGCGCCGGGAGTCGGCGAGCCATGCCGCGCAGGATCATTGGGTGTCCGAACGGGTGTTCGACTGGTCTGGCGTGGCGACAACCCACATTCGCCCGACCTTCTTTGCCGACTGGCTGGTGTACCCGCATTTCGCCAAGGAAATCTGGGCGAAGAAAAAGATCGAATTCCCCTTCGAGAATGGCCGCCATGCCCCGATCAGCACCGACGACCAGGGACGAGTGATCGCCCACCTCCTGGCCAGGCCGGCGGGCCATGAAGGCAAGATCTATACCCTCCATGGTCCGGTCGAGATGAACCATGCCGAAATCGCCGCCGCCATGAGCGAAGTGCTCGACGCCAGGATCGAGTACGCGCCGACTTCGATCGAGGCGTTCAAGGACAAGATGGAAAATCTCTACGGATTTCCGCCGTTCCTCGTACAGCACCTTGTCGAGGTCGCGCAAAACTATCGCGACGGGATCTTCTCGGGCGTCAACGATGCCGTCGAGACGATTACCGGGACGCCGCCGCTCTCGGTCCAGCAGTTCATCGCGCGGAATCGCGCCGTGTTCGCCTGAGCGCGATCCCGGACAGGTCGAGGGTTTCAAAATGTCACACACCCAAGATGAGCGTCATCCGTTTCTGGATGATCTGACGCCTGACGCCGAACTCGTCAGCTCGGTGTTGCGCGGCTCGGTGATCGGGCGCGAAGATATCCGGCTCGCGGTCAACGCCGTCGGAACGTTCTACGCCTCGCAGACACCGACGTTCGTTCAGACCGCCGGTTCGCGGCTTTTCATCGAATACGACGCCGTCCTGACGAGCGGCGAAAGCCTGAGCGCGAGCGTTGTCGTCGACCACAACGCCGATGGCTCTGTGCCGCGCGTGAGCGTGCGGATGAGTCCGTTGGGCGCTGTGCTGTCTCTGGCCTCTCATCTGCGGGATGCGCTCTCGAAGCAGTTGCCGGAAGGCATGTTCCTTTGAATTGACACCCGCCGGCCCGGCGCGAATTGGTTCCCGCCGGCTGCGATTCTCGAAATGGAGTTTGTCATGGACGTCACCGACGCCACCGTCTTCATCACTGGCGCAAATCGTGGTCTGGGTCTGGCCTTTGCACGTGAGGCGCGTCGTCGCGGAGCGGCAAGGGTTTATGCGGGCATGCGCAAGACGAGCGGTTTCGACGAGCCTGGCCTCATTCCGGTCAGGATCGATGTCACCGACAAGGCGTCGATCGCCGCGGCTGCGGAACTGGCGGCGGATACCACGCTGCTGGTCAACAACGCCGGCATCGCCGCCCTGATCGACGGGCCGCTGGCCGCCGATGTCGAAGCGCAGTCCGCCCGCATGTTCGAGACCAACTATTATGGCGTGGTGCGCGTCACGCAGGCCTTTGAGCCGATATTGTCGAACAAACCGCAGGCCGCCATCATCAACGTGCTTTCCGACATTGTCTGGCTTCCGCGGCCCATTCTGGCGCCCTATGCAGCGTCGAAGGCGGCAGCCTGGAACTATACGAACCAGCTTCGCTTTTACCTGCATGAGCGCCGCATCCAGGTTCTCGGGCTGCATGTCGGGTTCGTGGACACCGACCTGACCAATGGGATCGACGTGCCAAAGGCCAGCCCGGATGACGTCGTGCGCCAGACCTATGACGCTCTCGCCGCCGGCAAGAACGAGATCATGGCTGACAAGGGGACTGAGTTGCTGAAGAGCACCCTTGCGGCAGAGGCGCCCGGCTACATCACCCCGCCGGCCGGGCTTTCGTAGAAAATTGAAAGGACAAAGCGATGCTGCCGGTCAGCCAGCCTCTCGGAATCGATCAATGCAATTGCTTCGCCATCAGGAAGGCGAACCGGCAGGTCTCCCGCTTCTACGATGCCCACCTTGAGCCGGCGGGCCTGCGCATCACGCAATTCCTCACCTTGGCGGCCCTGAACGAGGTAGGGAGCGCGGCGGTTAACGCTCTTGCCGAACGGTTGGACATCGAACGGACGGCGATGGGCAAAATGGTCGGGTTTCTGGAACGGGACGGCTTGGTCTGTATCAGGCCCTCTGCCACGGACGGCCGAAGCCGCCTGGTCGAACTCACCGAGGCGGGCCGCCGCCTTCACGACGAAGCGGCGCCCCTTTGGCAGGAAGCTCAACGACAATTCGTGCAACTGAACGGCACGAAACAGGTTGCCACGTTGCAAGGGGCCTTGAAGAGCATTGTGACGGGCGATGATGGCCCGTGAAACGAGGCGCTTGCCTTTAGACGGTCGCGCCCCGCATAACATTCATCACCCGCAAGGAGAGCCGACCATGACATTCGTGACGACCAAGGATGGCGTGAACATCTTCTACAAAGATTGGGGACCGAAGGACGCCCAGCCGATCATGTTCCACCACGGCTGGCCGCTCAGCGCCGACGATTGGGACGCGCAGATGCTGTTCTTCCTCGGCCAGGGCTACCGCGTCATCGCTCATGATCGCCGCGGCCACGGACGTTCGAGCCAGGTCGGCGACGGTCATGACATGGACCATTATGCGGCCGACGCCTCCGCGGTCGCCGAGTCCCTGGACTTGAAGAATGCCATCCACGTCGGTCATTCGACCGGAGGCGGCGAGGTCGCGCGCTATGTCGCCCGGTATGGTCAACCGCAAGGCCGGGTAGCCAAGGCGGTCCTGGTCAGCGCGGTTCCGCCGTTGATGGTCAAGACGGACCACAATCCCGGCGGCACGCCGATCGAGGTTTTCGACGGCTTCCGCGCGGCCTTGGCCGCCAACCGGGCGCAGTTCTTCCTCGATGTGGCTTCGGGGCCGTTCTACGGCTTCAACCGTCCGGGCGCGAAAATCTCGCAGGGCGTCATTCGGAACTGGTGGCGCCAGGGAATGATGGGGAGCGCCAAGGCCCACTACGACGGCATCAAGGCGTTCTCGGAGACCGACCAGACCGAGGATTTGAAAGCGATCACAGTGCCGACGTTCTGCATCCAGGGCGATGACGATCAGGTCGTGCCCTACAGGAACGCGGTCGAGTTGCAGGTCAAGCTGATAAAGTCCAGCACCCTCAAGGTCTATGCGGGGCTTTCGCATGGCCTGCTGACCGTGAATGCCGACCTCGTCAATCCCGACCTGCTCGCATTCATCCGTGGCTGAGCTTTGATCCTGGACCGTTGAAGGTCCATCAAGTCGGCGCGAGGGGCACAGTGCCCCTCGCGTGCAAGTTTAGCCGCGGGGCGGACTTTCCGATCCGGCGGAATTTCCCGCCGTAACCGCTCATCTTTTGCCGCCAAATTGTGTTGGCACACCGCTGCACAAGGTGAAATCATTACTCCTTAACACAGACCACCTATCATGAAGGTGAGGCGACTCTGTCTTTCACCGCGTCACGCCGCCGTTGCTTCCGAAGAGCGATCGTCGCCGCCAGGCGCAAGATGGCAAACCAGCTTGCCGGCCGCAGCTTGTCCAGTCCCACCAAAATTCTCGACGCCCGGACGAGTTGGTCCGCCGGGTAATCCTCCGGCAGCTTCGAGAGAATTTCCGTTGCTTTATCGCGGTTGCGCTTGGCCATTTCCCGATCGGCGCGCGCGAGCAACAGGCGCAGTTCTGCCCTTGTCGCATCGGTGCAGTAGGCTGGCTGTCCTGGCTGTTGGCGCCACGATTCCGCGAGGGAGCCGGCGTCGAACGCGTCGAACCCAAATGCCTCCACAAGAGCCATGATGGCTCTGCGGTTCGCCAAATCATCGCCAGCGACCGGCAGTGCGATGCGGCGCCGGTCTCCTGCGGGCCTACATTGATCGACCAGCCGGGATGCAATGATGCTGTTGAACGCTTTGACCACCGGTACGCCGAGCTTTCGGGAGATCCATTGAGACTCCGGAAGGCCCTGGTCGATTTCCGGGATCGCCCCATCACGTCGCGGGTAATAATTGCCGGCATCGACAATGATCGCGTCGCCAGGAAGCGAGCTGACGACCGATTTTGGCAGATCGGGAACACGACCGAACGGGATGGCAAGAACAAGGACCGCGGCACCCGCGGATATGTCCGTAATGTCGATGGGCTCGGCGCCTGTGCTTTTGGCGACATCCCGAAGGCTCGCCGGACCTCTCGAATTTGCAATCCGGACGACATATCCGAGCGCGACAAGCCGCTTGGCCAGGCCTTGTCCAACAGGGCCAGCGCCGATAACGCCAATTTGCTGCATTTGGGTTCCCTTTCATAACTCTTGATAGTTACGAAGGTATACTGCTATGGGGTTTCCACAAGACGGCACGTTTTTGTGCTTCGGTTACAAGGAGAGAACCGATGCCACCGACGGCAAATGGACAGTCGCAGGCAGATGTGGAGCCGGTCGCTTCGTGCGCACCGCATGATGTGCTCACTCACCTTGGCGATAAATGGACGATTCTTGTGTTATCGATGCTCGCTCAAGCTCCGGATAATCGCGCGAGGTTTTCTGAGATAAAACATGGGGTGCGGGGAATTTCTCAGAGAATGCTGACTTTAACTCTGAGGATGCTGGAACGAAACGGAATCGTATCAAGACATTATTTTCCAGAAGTGCCGCCCCGCGTTGAGTATCAACTGACTTCCATGGGGAAGAGCATGCTGCATCCGATTGAAGTCTTTGCGGGTTGGATCAAGGAGAACTGGCCGGCCATGGAGCAAGCGAGAGGTGTTTACGATGCTGCCGCGAGTGTCTCGAGTTGAGCCGATGCAGTTCAATGGTTTCTACCCGGTTTCAAATCAATTTTTGGAATTATTCGCCTTAGCCGAAACCGCGAATTGTTCGATTCTGTCAGCAATTTTTTGTTTATAGGCGAGCTCCCCTATTGTGCCCGAAGCCCCGGTTAACGCCACCATCATCTCGGCTGACGCCGGAGACATACGCGCCGGACGCCGCCTGATTGAACGGGTGCCCGGCCTCGGCCGCGGGCCGCTCGCCGAAGGCTCCGGTGTTCGGATGCGACGATCGCCCAGCGAAGCTCCCGGAACTCATCCGTGCGGCAGGAACGGCCGCATCCTGCTTGTGCCGCAAGGCACGCAGATCTCCGCGCGACATCCACCTATCATTCTCGTGTTTCAACGTCGCTTAGCCGGCGTGGCAACTGGATTGCGCCAAGAAAGGTGAATGCGTGGAGGCCGCAGAGAATCAGAAACGTCCAAGCATACGCATTCGAAACAGCGTGCCCGGTGGCATGCGGTCCCAGCTTCCACGCTAGAAACGTTGCACAAACGGTCGTCATCGTCGGGCCGCCGAGACGTTGAACGATGTTCAGCGAAGTCGTTGCCATCGGCATTTTCTGTCGGCTGACCGAAGCATAAGCTGCCGTCAGCGATGGCAGGCCGACCCCGCCCATTCCCATTCCTCTCAAGAGTAGAGCGGGAACAAGCACCAGCAGATTCAGCCCCCGTGCGGCAAGGTAAAGTATTGGCAATGTGGCGATGAGTGTCAGGAGCGCGCCTCCTGCGGACACGCGCCGAATGCCGAACCTATCCGTCAGCGCGCCCATGAAGGGATTGGTGAGCATCATGCCAATGCCCAGCGGCGCCAGCATCCAACCCATTTCGCCGGGCGTCCGGCCGCAAGCTTGGATGAGAAACGCCGGGATGAGCATCTGGCCGGCGAACATGCCGCCGTTCGAGAGGAATTGCGTGATGGCCGCTGCGGAGAAGACCTTGCCTCCGAACAGGCGCAAGTCGATCAGCGCATCGTCGCCTTTTCGCCGCGCTGTCCACAAGAAGCCCGCCATCATCGCAATTCCGCCTGCCAGAGTGATGCGCCCCATCACTCCGCCGAGACGCTCGGAGCCATAGAGAAACAGAACCAAGCCCGGTGAGAGCAGCGCGAGGCCGAGCCAGTCCAGAGTCTGTCGTCTCGTCTCGTGCCGATCGTTGGGCAGGAATATGAGCACCAGCAGAAGTGCAACAGCTCCGACCGGCAGATTGACCAGGAACAGCCAGCGCCATGACGCATATTGCAGGATAGCGCCGGCGATGACGGGACCGATGACCGGCGCCAACAGAACGGGCAGCGCCATATAGCCCGCTACGCGGGCCATATGCTTGCCCGCAGCCCGCGCGATCATCATCTGGGTCATGGGCGCCAGGAGGCCGCCGCTGATGCCCTGCAAGGCCCGGAATCCGATCAGGGAGGGTGCCGACCAAGCCAGACCGCACAGCGCCGAGCAGAGTGTGAATGCAGAGAAGCACCACAGATAAAGTGCCTTGGCGCCGATGCGGTCGACCAGCCATCCGTTCAACGGCAGAACCAGGGTGAGCGCCAACAAATAGCCGCTGGTGACCCACTGAATGGTCGAAAGGCTGGTCTTCAGCTCCGCCGCAAGGCTCGACAGGGAGACGTTGACGATCGTCGCATCCAGCTGTGCGAGCAAAGCCCCGAACAGCGCGACGCCGGCGATTTTCCAGACTGAGGGATCGAGCCGATCGTCCGCCGTATCAGCCGTTTCAGGATCGTTTTGTTGCATGCCGCCGTTGAACTGGCCGAAGTGCCGCGCCGAGAACAGCGAGATCAGGAATGCGCCGGCGCCCAGGGCGACGATGTCGGCCGTATTCCGCAACTGGAAATCCCCGACGCGGCAGACCAGCAGGTAGCCGACGACGATATTGAAGAAGCCCCAAAGCACATTGGTCGTCGAAGACGACAGGCCTTGTCCTGGCGGCTTTGCGAATGGACTCTGGAATGGCCGTCCCATCATACCGCTCACGGCGTGCGGCACCGCGTTCGCCAGGAAGAAGCCCCCAAAGAAATAAGCAAGAAGTGGAAGCCAGGACATATCAGGCGCCCCGCGCCGATAGGAGGTCGACAATGTCTTGGGTCGTGCCGGTCTCGCCGAGCTTTGGAAAAATCCGCTCCACGCTGTTGGCATGCGCCTCCGCGCTGAGATCGGTCATGGCGTCGACGGCGAGGGTTACGTTGAAGCCGAGTTCATGGGCCTGACGCGCTGTCGACTCGACGCCGACGCTCGTTGCGACGCCGCAGACCACGACATGGGTGACGCTGGCGGACCTGAGATAATCCTCAAGCCCGGTGTCGGTGAACGCGCCCCAAGTTTTCTTCGACACACGATGATCCTGCGGCTGCTGGTTCAATTCCGGCAGCAATTCGGACCAGTCAGGAGGAAGTCCGCCGCCCGAATGGCTCTGCTCCGTCCGACCCGGCGCCATCCCGACAACGTTGACCAGAACCACGGGAAGATCATCTTGACGGAAGGCGCCAGCCAACCGGCCGGCGTTCTTCAACACCTCCCCGAAGGGATGGGCGCTGGGCATAAAAGCGACGATCTTCTGGAGATCGACGACGATCAGGGCGGTTCTGGGATCGAGTTGAGTCGCAGCCATGACGGCCTCCACGATTGGATGTTTGATTGCTGCCGCAGACTGGCCTTTGGCGGCCGAGGGAAGGAGGTCAGGAATCGCCGACTTGGCGGATGACGGGGATCGCCGCGATGAGCGCTTCTCGTTGAGCCGGATCGAGTTTAGCGAGAGCGCCGACCAACCAGTCCCGCTTCATGGCGCGATGCTTCGTCCTCACCGCGGCGCCAGCCTCGGTCAGCGCGAAGAGCACCTGACGGCGGTCGGTCGGATGGGGCTGTCGCTCGACTAGCCCCTCCTGCTCGAGGCTTCCCAAGATGACGCCCATCGACTGCGGCTTCATCAGCTCTGCGCGCGCCAGGTCCGCCGTGTTCATCGGACCGCCCTCAAGGCGCGACAGCACACCCATCTGCGAAAGGGCCAACTCGGTCGGGTTCGCTTCGGTGCGAAGGCGGCGCAGCACCCGGCTGATGGCCGCAGTGAGATCCTTGGCGACGATTTCTAATGATCGGTCAGTTTCATCCGTCATACCCCATGCATATCATAAGACAGATTAACTTGCAAGTTTATCTGGTTATTGCGATTGGCGCCGCAGCACGGTCAATTGACGCGGCCCGGCGTGGGCTGCGGCATAGGCCACCGCCTCGTTGGCCTCATCCAGTCCGAATTCGGCAAGGCGATACGGACGCCGCATTCGGACAGTCGGTTCACCGGCGATGAAGCGCACGACCGAAGGTCGATCTGCGACGCGGCCGGCGAGCCGATCGATTTGGTCCTGGATTTCCTGGCAAAGTTTTCCAATGTCTCCTGACTGCGGCCAGTGACCGCGACCCGCCCCGCGCTCATCGCCAATGCCATCGCGATTCCTGCGCCGCCGAAGCCCCCGGTTCCGCCGTTGACGACAAGCGTCTCGCCGGCCTGCAGATTGCCTGCAAGTAGACCTCCGGAGGGAACCAACAGTCAGCCGCCGTGAACCCGCAGCCACCCGGCGACGCGGTCGATCACCGGCTGTTCGATGTCATAGTAGCCGTGCGGCGATAGCGAGCCGCACGCGCTTTGCGACCGCTGGGCGCCGCCGCTGACCGGTAACAACTGCACACTCGGAGAGTGGATCATGGCCGCGACGATGCGCTCTGCCATTGCGGGAGGCGCCACGTCGCAAGCATCGTCGCGGTTGGCGACGATCAGGGCGGGGACCCGCACGTCCTGCGGCCTGGCATCGAAGACGGTCTCCGTGCTGCGACGCCCGGGAACACTCACCGACTCGGTCAGCACCACGCCTGCAATCAGCCCAGGCCCAGCCCGGGCGGCGGCGTTCATCGCCGCGATCGTTCCTTGGCTGGTGCCGACCAGGAACACCGGCGCCTGAAACCGATCCCGAGCATAGCCAGCTACGTCATCCACCAAGCGGCCGTATGCGGGAGAACTGCGCACGCCGCGCAGGTTCGCCTGATCGATGGTGTCCGGGATCACCACGGCATAGCCCTTCGCCACCCAAGCCGCCCGCGTGCGGACGACGAAATTGTCGTCGTGCCGCGGATCGCCGTCGCGCCCTACGCCAACGTCGCCCGTTCCCCCCGGGAGCATGACCAGCGTGGCGCGCGGATGAACCGGCGCATCGAGCAGCACACGCTGGGTGACTCCATCCCCTAATGGCAGATCCACAACTTGTTCACCGGCGGCGGAGGTCGACCACGCCGGCTCGGGCTGCGCAAGGGCCGGAGCGGATACAGCAGGTAAGACTGTTGCGGCAGCGAGCAGCGAAAAGTTCAGCATGGCGAACTATCCCAGTCCTCCGTTTGTCGCTCCGCTACACCGCTGAGGATGAACGACGAGGGGGGGTGCCCAAGAAGAGACTGGCGTCCCGAACCCCGCCTTCATTCGGCTACGATGGACGATAGCTGACGTGGATTCATGTAATCCCGGAAATGTACGACCTTGCCGTCCCGGGTCTTGATGAACCAGACGTAGGAGATTTCCCTGACCGCGTCGTCGGCAACGCGCCGGTGATGTCCCGTGGCTTCGACGATCAGTTCATCATCCGCTACCCGCGCCCGCACATCGCTGAGCGCGCCGAAGCGGAGGAGCGATGGCAACCGGCTCATATAGACCGCGATGGCGTCACGCCCGACAAGCTCACGCGGGGCGCCCTCGGGTGCAAATGGAAATTCGTGAACTGCCTCGGGCGCGTAGATCGTCATCCATCGCCCGATATCTCCCGCGCGAAGCCCTTCGAGCGCCTGTTCGAACCAGTCCGGCAAACAAGATGTTGGGGTCATGAGGCAACCTCGCTATAATTCGGACCATGGGTCCAACAGCCTCTTCTATATCGGACTATCAGTCCGAAACGCAAGTCGTGCGGCGTGGGCGTCGCCCGCTTTCCCCTGTCGCGATGCTGGCGGCCGCCGACAGGCTGTTTGCCGCAAGCGATGTTCCGGGGAACGTGACGATGGACGCCATCGCGGCTGCTGCCGGGGTCGGCAAGGGGACGCTCTTTCGCGCCTTTGGGAGCCGTGACGGGCTTCTCGATGTGCTTTGGGCGTCTAAGATCGCGGCCTTACGCGAGGAGGTCGAGCGGGGTGCGCCGCCGTTCGAAGCCGCCACGACGCCAGAGGAGCGGCTTGTGGCGTTCCTGGATGCGGTTCTGACGTTCAAGCTGGACAACCGGCATCTGATCCGTGCCCGCGAGGTCGGCGCAGGTCTCCTGCAATCACCTCACTACCGCTGGATGCACAAGATCGCGCAAACGCTTATCGAAGATGCTACGAGCCCAACGACGGCGGACGACTCGCTCTATGTCGCCCACGCGCTGCTGGCCTCGCTCCATATCGATCTCATCGACGAACTGCTCGCGAGCGGTCTTTCGCTACAGGCGATCCGGCGCGCACAGGCCATGCGTGTCAGGGCTGTGGTCGACCACGCCGGCTCGGGCTGTGCGAAGCGCTCCGACCGACGATAGTAGGCCGGGGCCCGGCGCTGACTACTGCTGAGCCGGCGCCAGCCAACCCTTCCCCTGCGCCAGATCAAGCGTCAGATCCCAGTGGTCCAGAAAGCCGCGTCCGATATCGCCGTCCAAGATAAGGTCGCGAACGATCGCCGCATCCCGCACCGTCACACCGGGACGAAGTGGCATGGTGAGGGGCTGAGGCTTGTCCTCCCCCGCCTTCACGCCCACGAGATCCGCGACGTGGGCGGCGATCAGGGTCGGACCATTGTTGCCGGTGTCCAGTTCCATCCAGGCGGGGCCATCGGCTGTCGGCACGGCCACGTCCACGGTAAGGGCGGCGCCTTGTGCGTCGCGTACGAGCCGTACGGTGATCTCCTGAGCGGTCTTGATGCGAGCCTCTCGGCTAGCGCTGGTTTCCAGCACGAGGCGGTGAAGGTGCGACTGGATCGTCACGGTGTGCCCGGCAAAGAGGTCCAAGCCGATGCCGCCACTCAGGGGCTTCGTGCCCGGGGGTAAGAACTTCATGAGATCGACGACAATGACTTCCGGCGCCTTGGCCTGAAAACCGCCAGCCCGGAACGTGGCGGCGTTACAACGTTGGCTGTCCAGCCGCTCTCCGATCGCCCGAAACCCTGTGACACGTCCCCAGGGCTTGCAGCCGATAATGGCTGCAACCGTCGGTGTGACGGCGCTGACGCCCCAGCCGGTGTCAAAAAGAAAACGCCCAAGATGGCCATCGACGGTGACATCTAACGCCAACCCCACACCTGGCACTTCTTGCAAAGGCAAAACTTCGGGCGAGTCGGCCATGGCCGGCTCGCTTATCATGAACGCGCAGGCCAGAACTGCGGTAAATCTGGGAAGTTTCACGACGATCTCTTGCAATCCGTTGAACAGGAGGCGGTACTCGCCTGCTGTGGTAAAGCCACTAGACTAGCTCAAGGGGAGGCAACAGGGTTAGTTCAGTTTGGCAATGCCCTGGCATGTACGGGTGACACTCATAGGCTTGCGCGCACGACCTGACTGTCAGGCGAAGTGAGAAAGTGACCCCTGTCGCAATGAGGAACTGACCCCCCCTTCGTTTTTGAGCGGGGCACCGATGACGGAAGAAAAGAGCATGATTTCCGCGTTGTCTGGAACGATGCGGGGAACGGGATGAACCGCTCCGGGATTGGCGGAGACCGGTTTGCACAAATTAGGCTGCCATAGGGACACGGTCTATAGCGGCGTAGAACTGTTGTTCGGCCTCGGCCGGCGTGATGTTGCCGATGGGCATCGAGGATGCGGCGGTTGTTGAACCAGTCCACCCATTCCAGCGTCGCATATTCGACGGCATCGAACGATCGCCACGGGCCGCGCCTGGCGCGATGACGGCGGCGTCGACTGGGGCTTCGGTCGCAATCGGGGGTTGGGGCTCTGAGATGATTCGCACCGCACTACAGCGTCGTCGCCTGCCGATGGCCCCATCAAAAAGGGCACGGACCTGACGCGCTTAAGCTTCCGCCTCCCACTGCCATGGAAGGCGGGCATTGTGCGGCTATGCGATGGCGTGAAGCTTGCCCGGCGCGGTCCATTCGGCGCCCTTCATGAAGTCGTCGTTGGGAGTGGCCGCCAGGTGGTTGGTGTAGTTGGAGATGAGCTTGGTGGCCGCCAGGACCAGCACATCGAGCACGGACTGGTTGGTGTAGCCCGCGGCCTTGAAGGCGGCCACGTCCGTCTCACTGACGACACCGCGCTGGCGGGTGATTTTGGCAGCAAACTGCCGCAGGGCCTCCAGCTTGCTATCGGCGATGGCGCGGCCTGCCCGGATCGCTTCGATATCGGCCGGGTTCACCTTTGCCATCTTAGAAAGATTGGTGTGCCCCGCCATGCAGTAGGTGCACTCGTTTTCGTAAATGATCGAGAGATAGGCGATATTCCGTTCTTGAGCGGTGAAGCTCGTCTTCTCCGCGATACCCCACAGAGTGGCATAAGCTTCCAGGGCGGCGGGACTTTCCGCGAGCACGCGGTGCAGATTGGGCACGAAGCCCCACGCCGCCTGGACCTCATTGAGGATTTGGGCCGACTCGGTGGGGGCTGTCGTCGCGTCGAGAAGCGTGAATCCGTTGATCATGGTGTGTCTCCGTTCGAGGAAGGCTGAGAGATGAGGGTGCGCCAGCACGGCCGGTCGCCTTGATCCGTCGACGAGCGCCGACGCGCTAGCCGCGGTGTTTCTGCTGGCCAAAGGTCAGAAGGCAGATTTGCCGATAGATGCGCCGCCATCGACATGCAGCGCCTGTCCCGTGACGAAGCCCGCATCTTCGGACAGAAGAAATGCGATCGCCGCGGCGATCTCATCGGGCTTGCCGAAGCGCCGCATCGGCACCGCCGTAAGATAGCGGCGCTCCCCGTCGGAGCCCGGCGGATTATTAGCGCGGAAGAGTTCCGTCTCGGTCGGTCCCGGTGCGACGGCATTGACGGTAATCCCCGTCTCGGCAAGCTCCAGCGCCCAGCCTCGGGTGAAGCTGGTCAGGGCTGCCTTGGCGGCCGCATAGGCGGTCCGCTGAACGCTGCCGAGCACGGTCAAGCTGGTGATATTGACGATACGTCCCCAGCCGCGCGCTTTCATGCCGGGCAGAAACACCTGGGCGCTTTGTACGGCGGGATGAAGATTGACCCGCATCACCTCATCGAGCGTCGGGAGATCGACCGCTCCCAGCAATTGCGGGCGAACGAGGCCGACATTGTTGACCACACCATCGACCTCGAAACGGCCGCTGAGATCGGTCAGCACCGCATTGGTCGCGGCACCGTCCCCGAGGTCGATGGGCACAAGCTCGCCCGGAAAGTCGTCGGTCCGGTGGCGGGCGATGCCGATGACGTGATGCCCAGCTTTAACCAGGCGATGGGAGAGCGCCAAGCCTATGCCCTTGCTGGCGCCGGTGACGAGGAACGTACGAGACATCAATTTGCACTCCGTCCGGGGCTCCGGGCGCGGTAGCGACCGTCGCCTGCGTTTCCTCATGCCGCGACGCGCGCTGCGTGGCGCAGCGCGGGCAGCATGCCCGCGGGCTCCGGGCGGCGCGTATAGTCCGGGTTCACCTCAGCATAGAGGATGACGCCGTCCTGGCCGATGACGAAGCGGCCCGGCATCGGCAGGGTCCAGCTGTCATCGCCATTGAAGGACGGCAGATCGTTCTTGAGCTCCTTGTAGAGGTCGACAAGATAGTCAGGCATGGCAAAGCGCAGACCAAAGGCGGCGGCAACATCGTTGTGCTCGTCCGAGAGGATCGGAAATGAAAGTTCGTTCTGGCGGACCGACTTTCGGCTGTTCACCGAGGTTTGCGGTGAAATGGCAATCAGGCTCGCGCCGAGCTTTTCGAAAGCCGGGAGCGTCTCCTGAAGCGCCTGCAATTCCATGTTGCAATAGGGGCACCAGACACCGCGATAGAAGCTCACGACCAGGGGGCCATGGGCGAGCAGATCGCGCGAGGAGACCGGTTTGCCGTCCGGGTCGTTCAACGTGAACGCGGGCATCTTGTCACCGGCCTTGAGCGCGCGGCCGGCAGCGCCCGAGGCGATCAATTCCGCCGTCGCCCGATGCATGGTCTCGATCACCGAATAGGGCACGTTATACGGCGGCTTGCCCGCTTCGAAGTCGCCCTTGAAGGCGTCGAGCTTCTCTTGAAGGGTCATGATGGCACTCCCTGATTGGCGTCTTGATGTGACGAGAATGATGCGCCCCGGTGGGGCCGCGTAGGCGGCTTTCCCGAATAGGCGTTATTCCTGAGAGGAATGCGGATCAGGCTGCGTCTGCGCGGAAGGGGTAATCCGTGTAGCCGCGCTGATCGCCGCCGTAGAAGGTCGACCGGTCATAGCGGTTGAGCGGCAGAGAGAGCCGAAGGCGCTCGGGAAGGTCCAGGTTGGCGATAAAGGCGCGGCCGAAGGCGACGGCATCCGCGCGGCCCGTGGCGATCGTTCGATGCCGTCGAATATGCGACGCTGGAAGGGGTGGACTGGTTCAACAACCGCCGCATCCTCGAGCCCATCGGCAACATCACGCCGGCCGAGGCCGAACAACAGTTCTACGCCGCTATAGACCGTGTCCTATCGCGGCGTAATTTGCCCAAACCGGTCTCCGCCAATCCCGGAGCGGTTCAGATCGTGGAGCGCAGCTTTGCATGGCTCGGGCGCTACCGCCGCCTCACTCGTCATCCCACGCGTGGTTGATGATCGCCCATATCCGCAGAGTTCTGCGGAAAATCAATCAGACCGCTTTCTGATTCAGGCTCTAAGAGACTGATATCAATGGAACAGATACCAAGGCATGGTCGCCCAGGGATTTCCGACGGCAGGCGAAGTCGAAGTGCGACATGAATGACGGCATCTTAAGCCGACCGCGCCGGCTGGGCTGCCACGGACCTGCGTTTATCATTTTCCCCGACCAGATTTCCAATCAGGTTTCGGACCCAGCGGTGGCCTGCATGCCCATGACATCTCTCGTGCCAAATCAGGCTGACATTGAATTGCTCACCTAGCCAGGGCAGGTCAACCATCGTGAACTTTTCTGATTGTCTAAGAAATAGCCGCCTGGGCACGAGTGCAACCAAATCGCTGTCTGAGACGATCTCCGGCAGGAACAAAAAGGAGGCCGCTGATACGACGACGTTGCGTCGATAGCCAAGTGTCGCCAAAGCGCTGTCCACTGGCGTTTCGAAGCCGCCGCCTTGCGGTGAGACCACGACGTGTTCCAATTCGACATATTCGTTTATTGTCATGCCCGATTTCAGCCGAGGATGACTGTGCCTTCCTACGAGGACATAACTTTCATCGAATAGGTGGTACGTCCGCAAGTGCGGGGTCGACCGTTCGGGAGTAGCGATAACGAGATCGACTTCTTTATTTCCCAATTGCTGCTCGATCAGCTCGGGTACCAGATGCCGTACCGCCACCCGTACTCCCGGCGCCGTCTGCCGGAGAGCCAAGACGAACGGCATCACCACTGCTGCCTGGATGTAGTCAGAACAACCGATCGATACGGTCAGTTCAGCCTTGCCTGGATCAAACTCCTGATGAGAATGTAGCGCGTTGCGCACGTGATCCAGCGCGTCTCTCAGTTGCGGCGCAAGTTCGAGTGCCTTGGCGGTCGGGATCATGCCTCGACGCGTCGGGAGCAGAAGCGGGTCGTCAAACAAATCCCGAAGCCGTGCCAGTTGCGCGCTTACAGCCGGCTGACTGAGATGCAGTTTAGTTGCCGCTTTCGTGACGTTTTGTTCGGCAAGCAGCACTTCGAGTGTCGCCAAGAGATTGAGGTCGATGCGACTGTCATCCACGCCGTCTATTCCTGGTCGCCGTTTAATCGATTTCATATATGATGGTCGTGGCGCGACACGTCAACGGCTTGGGCCGCTTGGCCGGAAGCTGTCTGTGTTCGCGTCGGACCGCTTGCGACGAAAGCGATCGGCGCCGTTCTCACGATTGGTAGATGGCCACCAAACTGGAGCGTGTTGAGCCGCGCCTCGGCGACGGGCCAGTGCACGCTCCGTGCAAGTGCCGCAAACGTCGCGATCAGCGACTAGATATCCGTCATTTGGATACCATGGGTTAAGATAATCGATTTCACAAATCTCTGTCAGATGCCCACGTTGATGCTCGTCGGGCTTCCAATCCCGAGCCGGAGGCATCGAGTGATCTTAGTCAGCATCCCATACCCGAATAGCCTAGCGCGCGGTTTGGCGCGAATCGCTGCAACGACAAGCATTCTGCTCGTGATCGAGGAGCCTCGCCGCGCCATCGACAGCGTAAGTGTCGAAATCGATGTCGGCACCACCGAGCCCAGCGCGCCCGCGCAGGCACGCAAATTTCTCGAAGATGTCCGTGTCACCAGCGCGCAGGCCCTGGCGAGAAATTGATGCCGATCGGCAACATCAATCAAGCGGACAAAGCTCTCAACAACTACGGAGATCATTTCGTGAGAAGAAATATTCTCGTCGTTTACGCGCACCCTGAACCCACCTCGCTGACACGGCAGTTGGTCGACGTGACCGCTGAGACGCTGTCGGCGGCGGGGCACACCGTGGTCCATTCGGACCTCTACGGCATGAAGTGGAAGGCGGTGTACGACGCCGATGACTTTCCGACGCGCGACAACCCCGAACGGCTGTCGTTCATCATGGAATCGGGCCATGCTTACGCAAGCGGGCGTCAGACGCCAGACGTGATCGCCGAGCGGCAGAAGCTGCTCGAGGCCGATGCTGTGGTCCTACAATTCCCGCTGTGGTGGTACGGCGTGCCCGCGATCCTGAAGGGCTGGATAGAGCGGGTCTATGCCTTCGGTTTTGCCTACGGCTATCAGAATGGCTCCAACGAGTTCCGCTTTGGCGAGGGCATCCTCAAGGGCAAGCGAGCGTTGGTCAACGTGCAGGCAGGCGGCCCAGTGGCCGATTATGGCCCGCGGGGTATCAACGGGCCGATCGAGCAACTGTTGTTCCCGCTGACTCATGGCGCGCTGTTCTACCCCGGCATGGACGTGCTGCCGACGCACGCGGTCTATGGCGCGGGTCAAATTTCCACGGCGGAAGACGTGGAGGCGATCAAGGCAGCATGGCGTGTGCGTCTCGCCGGGCTATTCACCGACACGCCGATTCCCTTCCGGTCGCAAAACGGCGGCGACTTCCCCGATCGCCACACCATGGCCGACCATGTTGCGCCGGGCCAAACCGGCCTCGTCGCGCACTTTGCCGATCTGGTCGACGTATAAAGAGCAACACCGATGTCGCCCGCATTGATCGCGCTTGCCGTGGCGGCCTTCGCCATCGGCACTACGGAATTCGTCATGATCGGGCTTATCCCGGATGTCGCGCGCGATCTTACGGTAACGATACCCCAAGCCGGTCTGCTTGTGACTGGCTATGCCCTGGCCGTGACCGTTGGTGCGCCGACGGTCACGGCCCTTACCGGGAGGCTTCCCCGCCGCGGGCTTGCGGTTGGGCTGATGGGCCTATTCACGCTCGGTAATCTGCTTGGCGGCGCTGCGCCGACTTATGAAGTGCTGCTGTCCGGGCGGATTATGACCGGAGTGGCGCACGGCGTGTTCTTCGCAATCGGCGCGCCGATTGCGATGAGCCTGGCGGATCGTGAGCGCGGCGCGCAGGCGGTGGCGATGATGTTCGCAGGGCTCACCCTTGCAATGGTGATCGGTGTCCCGTTCGGCACAATCGTCGGACAGAGCCTTGGGTGGCGCGCACCGCTGCTGGCGGTGGCTGTGCTCGGATGCCTCGCGACAGCGCTATTGCGACTTTTGTTGCCGCGGGAAATCCCCCACGCTCGGCCCGCCGGATTGCAGTCGCAGTTCGCCGTACTGGCGAAGCCCCGCCTCCTGGCGCTCTATTTCATCGCCATGACGGGGTTCGGCGGATCATTCGTGGTTTTCACCTTTCTCGCGCCGCTGCTGATGGAGGTCACCCGTGTGTCTCCGGCCGCAGTCAGCTTGGCGCTTATGGCATTCGGCGCAGCTGCGATGGTCGGGAATTTTGGCGGGGGCCGGCTTAGCGATGCACTCGGCACGCGGCGCGGCCTGACAGCAGCGCTGGTCGGTCTTGTCCTGGCGCTTGCGGCGCTGCCCTTTTCGGCTCCGCACGTCCTGACAATGTTCGCCAACCTTCTCCTCTGGTCTGCCTGCTGCTTCTGTCTTGGCCCCATCGTTCAGTCGGGCGTGGTCGCGGCCGCGGAAGAGGTCGCGCCCGACGCGGTCGCGACTGCTTCGGGCTTCAACATCGCCGCGTTCAACTTCGGCATCGCAACATTCTCGGCGATCGGCGGTCTGCTCGTGGCCGGCCCCGGCATCATGACGACACCCTGGGGGGGCGCAGCTGCTGGCTGCGCTGCGCTTGTCGCCAGTTTGTTCGTCCGCTCGTGGCAGCCGGGGCGCATGCCGATTTCCGGAGAAAGGTCCGGTTCTGCAGCCCGATCAACCATTAATGAAAGCACTGTCTTATGAAGACCTACGTCGTGCGCACCCCCGGCGGTTTAGACCGTCTCGAAATCGTCGAGCGGGATGATCCGGGCGAGCCCGGACCCGGCGAAGTACGCGTGGCGATCCACGCGACCTCGCTCAATTTCCATGACTTGCTCGTCGCTAACGGCGGTATCCCTACCGAAGATGGTCGTGTCCTCATGGCCGATGGCGCTGGCGTTGTCGAGGCAGTGGGCGCAGGCGTTGCCGAATTCACCCCGGGCGATCATGTCGTTTCGACTTTCTTTCCGCACTGGATCGCCGGCAGGCCCTTCACCGCAGTCGGCAACTTCGCGGGGACGCCAGGCGACGGGATCGACGGCATGGCGGCGGCGCATGTCGTGCGCCCTGTCTCGGCCTTCACCCGGGCGCCCAAGGGCTGGAGCCATCCCGAAGCCGCGACTATTACCACCGCCGGGCTTACCGCTTGGCGCGCGCTCGTCGTCGACGGCGCGCTGCAGGCGGGTCAAACCGTGCTGACCATGGGAGGCGGCGGCGTGTCAATCGCCGCACTTCAACTCGCCAAAGCGATGGGTGCGAATGTAGTAGCCACCTCGTCCTCAGACGAAAAACGCGAGCGTCTACGCGCGCTCGGGGCAGATCACACGATCAACTACAAAGCCACGCCCGAATGGGGCAACGAGGTCTTGCGGCTGACGGGCGGAGAAGGCGTGAGCCATGTCGTCGAAATCGGCGGGCCGGGCACCTTGCCACAGTCGGTCAGGGCCACACGGGTTGGCGGCCATATCGCGCTGATCGGCGTGCTCACCGGGCGCGAGGGTCAGGTGCCGACGATGGAGCTGATGCGCAAGCAAATTCGCTTGCAGGGATTGATCGTCGGCAGTCGGCGCGATCAGCAGAATTATATCGCAGCGCTTGAAGCGACCGGCGTCCGTCCCGTCATCGACCGCAGCTTTGCCTTCGGGGAGTTGCCCGAGGCCTTCGCCTATCAGCTGAGCGGCGAACATTTCGGCAAGATCTGCGTCGAATGGTGAAGGGTGAAGCCTCTTTTCGCGCAGAGGCGGCCCCTTCGGTGGGGCGCTCGGCACGGAGCGAGCGATGAGCAGAATCGGGCTGTCAGACGCGACGGCGACCGACGATCTCGCCGGATCGCGCGGCACCGGATGCCCACCATCGCGCAGGGATATATCGAGAGCGGCACGGGCGCCGACATGGGCTGCGCCGCAATCGCGACGCACTGGACGCGCTTACGCTGAGGCCCCGCTATATGCGCGACGTTGCCGCGCGCCCGATCGCGACGGAACTCTTTGGCCGAAGCTATTGACCTTTCCAGCCGGCATATCGCCCTCAGGGCTCGCCAATAGTTTGTGGCCCGATGCCGATCCATCCTCGCTCGACATCCCTTCTGAGCGGCACGGCTTTCAACGCCGCGCTGTGGGTCGCCTTCAGTAACGAGCCGCACACGTTCTCCCGAAGGCGATCGAAGCGTTCAGGCTCGTGGCTGAAGGATTGGTGGCGAGTTGAGCCTGACCTTAAATGTAAGCGCTAAAAGCGAAGGGCCGCCCTGCGGCGGCCCTATCATAACGCTCTGATTTCCTTGAAGGAAACTTGGAGCGGGCGAAGGGATTCGAACCCTCGACCCCAACCTTGGCAAGGTTGTGTTCCGCCTACGCTGGCGTCACCTCGCTTCCTCTCTAATTCGCCTTAATTCTACGATATCAGTAGCTTATGTAGGAGGGTTCCGCCGCATTTGCGATCTACCGCGACCCACTTTTTGATCACGGTGGACACCATGTGGACACCATTGTAAACTGGTGTCCACTGGAAATGAGGGCGTCGGAGACGTGTCATGGATCGTTCGTCCAGCGTTCGATTGACAAAGACGGTAGCCGAGAAGGCCGAGATTCGCGACGCCCGGTACGACCTCTGGGACCTGGAACTTGCCGGCTTCGGTCTGCGGGTCGAGAAGAGCGGCACAAAGACGTTCATCGTCCGCTACCGCACCGACGGGGGTGGCAGGTCCGCGCCAAGACGCTTCCTGACGGTCGGACGTTTTGGGACGCTGACGGTTGAGCAGGCGAGGAAGAGGGCGAAGAATTTGCTGGGCGCAGCCGCCAGTGGAGAAGATCCCGCCGGCGACGTGCAGGAGAAGCGTCGCGAGAAGACAGTGCGCGAACTGCTCGACTACTACGAGGAGCATGGCTGTTTCATTCAGCGCGGCATCCACAAGGGGAAACCGATGAAGCCCCTGACGAAGAAGTACACGATGGCCCGGCTCCGCAATCACTTCGAGGTGCTGCTCGGCCACCGGCGGGCCAGCGAAATCAGCTCAGGCGATATCGAAACGATGGTCGCAGACATTACGGCGGGCAAGACGGCGAAGGACGAGAAAATCGGGCCACGCAAGCGCATCATCGTCCGTGGCGGCGAAGGCGCCGCACGAAAAGTCGTGCGCGACGTATCGGCCGTGTTCAGCTTCGGAGCGCGTCACGGCTTTGTCACGACGAACCCAGTCGAGACCGCATCGGTAAGAAAGACGGACAATCGCCGTGGACGCTTTCTCACGCTGGAGGAGGTCTCGCGACTCGGCGAGGCATTCAACCAGGTCGAGGCCAATGGCGCCAACCCAAAGGCCGTGGCAATCGCACGGCTCTGGGCGCTGACCGGCTGTCGACGCAACGAAATCGCGGCACTCAGGGTCCACGAGGTCAATCTGGATCAGAGCCTTTTCGAGTTCGACGACACGAAGACGGGAAAGTCCATTCGCCCCTTCGGGCCGGCGGCGGCGACGCTCCTCGCCCAGCTTTTGAAGGATCGGAGGTCAGGTTACGTATTCCCGGCGGAGACGGGCGAAGGCTACTATCAGAGCACGCGCAAGGTCTGGGCGGAAGTGATCAAGACCGCCAAGTTGCCGGGCGTCACCCCGCACACTCTACGCCATACGCTTGGATCCACGGCGACGTCGAGTGGTGAGGCGTTGGCGCTCATCGGCGCGATCCTCGGTCACGCGAACGTTCGTTCAACCGCGATCTACGCGCATGTGCAGCGGGACCCGTCCCTTGAGGCCGCGAAGCGCGTGGAAGAGTTGCTGGCTACAGCGTTGGAGGGAAAGGCCGCGCAATCGAACGACGGCGACGCCTCTGATGATACCCCGGAACTCGATGCGGACCTGATCCGCATGTTGGCCGAACGGCTATCGAAAGAAGATTCAGACGCGGCCCGCCTGCGAGCGATCATAGCCCAGGTGGTCGCGCTGAACACATAAATTCCCCTGTGCCGGCCACCGGAGCAGGTTTGCGCATTTCGTTAGCGTCGTCCGTTGCCCTCCGAACGTAGAGGCCACACGTTCGAGTCTTGCCGGGTGAGCTATTTCATTGCCAAGGGCGCAACTCGTGCCCTCGGCCATCTCGACCGCGATGCAGGAGTCGTCTTAGTTTCGCCGCTCGATAAACTCTCGGAGCAAGCTGGCAGGAATGAGGGCGTGGACGCCGGTGCCAAGGCGGCCGCACTATCCCGACACCGCCATACTCGCCGCCTTTCCGGTGTGATCAAGTTGGCCGGCGCGCGCAGCGATAAGCTCAACGGCGTGGCGGTCTGGCCCTTTTGCCCGCGACGCCTGGACGCTGAGTCTGCCTTTGCAAGCGCGACTTGCGCCATAGGCCGCGCCAAACGTCCAGCCATGTAGACGCGCCGGGCAGGGGTTTACAATTGCAGCGAGGCTTCGCCGGCGCAACGTTGCGCCGCCAGCATCGAGATGCCCGTTCGCGTCCTAAATTGCGGGCATATCTGACATTTGCGCCCATGAGGCCTCAACATAGAAATGAAGGACGTTATCGTCGCAAGCCTATGCTCGAGAGCCGGCAGATAGCCCCTCTTGCATCAAGGGAAGGCAGCAGACATGGGGTCCACAACTTACAAGGCGTTCCAGGCGGTCGGCGGTGGCAAGCTCGAGTTAGTGGAGAAAGCGATCGAGCCTCCTGCTCCCGGCATGGTGCGGGTCGCAGTTGAGGCTTGCGGCGTCTGCCATACCGATGCCGTGACCGTCGAGGGTGGGTTTCCGGGACTGAGCTATCCGCGGGTTCCCGGGCACGAAGCGGTGGGGCGGATCGACGCGATCGGAGAGGGCGTGGCGCGTTGGACGATCGGACAGCGGGTCGGGGTTGGTTTCCTCGCCGGACGATGCGGCGTATGCCCCTCTTGTCGCCGTGGCGATTTCGTCAACTGCTCCAACCAGGCGATCACCGGCATTCACCTCGATGGCGGCTATGCCGAAATTATGACAGCGAGTCAGCATGCTCTCGTCGCCATTCCGGATGCGCTGCAGTCGGTCGATGCGGCTCCGCTGCAATGCGCCGGCGTCACGACCTTCAACGCATTGCGCAAATCAGGGGCCACGGCGGGCGATCTGGTCGCCATTCAGGGAGTTGGCGGTCTCGGCCATCTCGCCATCCAATTCGCCCGACACATGGGGTTCCAGACGGTCGCCATTGCGCGGGGCGCAGGCAAGAAGGATCTTGCTCTATCGCTCGGCGCGCACCGGTACATCGATAGCGAGGCCGAAGATCCAGCCGCTACGCTCCGGGAGCTTGGCGGCGCCAGCGTGATCGTCGCGACGGCGTCGAACCCCGCAACGTTTGGGCCGCTTCTGGGCGGGCTAGCGGCAAAGGGTCAACTCATCGTCGTCGGCGCCGGCGCAGAGCCAATACAGTTCGGTGTGGTCGATCTGCTGTTCGGCGAACGCTCGATCGCAGGACGAAACACCGGAACACCAATCGAGATCGAGGAAGCGCTGAACTTTAGCCTGTTCCAGGACGTGCGGGCTACGATCGAGCGCGTACCGTTCGAGCGAGCACCCGAGGCCTACGCCAAGATGCTCGCCAACGAAGCACGCTTCCGCATGGTCTTGGAGATGACGCAGGCGGGGTAGGCTCATGTCCATTCAGCCACCGCCCATGCGGGAGCTTTGGAATGCCCTTCGCTCGCCACAAGGGAACAGCGCTTATCACCGGCGCGTCTCTGGGTATCGGCGCTGTTTATGCAAAGCGGCTCGCTCGGGCCGGATATGATCTCATTCTGGTCGCGCGTCAGGCTGACCGCCTGAGAACCTTTGCCACCCTCCTCACCAATGAGAGCGGGCGCTCGGTCGAGATGATCGCCGCCGACTTAAGCAATCCGGCTGACCTCGTCACAGTGGTGAATACTTTGGCCATGGATGCCAGCGTGACGTTTCTCGTCAACAACGCCGGCATAGGGAGTTTTGCGCCGGGAACTCGATTGTTGGACGCCCACGAAGCGGAGCAATCGATTGCTCTTAGCGTCATAGCTACAATTCGACTCGCTTATGCCGTAGCGCCGGGATTTGCGGCACGCGGTCGCGGCACGATCGTCAATATCTCTTCAATGGCGGCAATCGCTCCGGAGTATGTGGGCGGCGTGCACGGTGCCAACGGTGCTTTCGTCCTCGCACTCACCCGTTCGCTCCATCACCAGTTTTCCCGGGACGGTGTACGGGTGCAAGTTGTCCTTCCGCCCGTGCCGACGGCCAGATTGCAAGGGCCTCTGGGCAAATCGAACGGACAGGGCCAGCGCAACATTGACATTGAATATCTCGTAGATGCGGCGCTCTCCAGCCTCGACCAAGGCGAGCTTGTCACAATGCCGTACCTCCCTGATACCACGCTCTGGACGAGTTACGAGCACGCTCGCGACGCAATCGCAACGCGACTGTCCTGTGTTACGCCCGCTCGGCGCCGCCGGCCTCGTTGATGACCGAGATAGGCCTCTCCTGCTCTGAAGCAGAGCTTCGCGGAAACCGGACCACAGCTTTTTACCGCCGTATTCGCTGCGTCTCGATCTTGCTGACGACGGTCAGCCGTTCAGCAAACGGCGCGTGCATGCGTCGTTCGGACATTTGGTGTCCTGATTTGATGGCCTATCTGACATTTGAGCCACCAAGCATGCCCGTTAGTCTTTGTGAAGCAAACAACCGATCGATCTCAGCGCGTCAGTGACGCACGCAGTTCGTCGTCAGCGCAGGTGGAAACAAAATGCGGGGTAAGATCGACAACAAGGCCTTTGTTCTCGAAGCCTTCGATACTCTCTTCAACAAGAGAGACTATGAGGCAGCCAAGAGATATTGGTCGCCGAACTATCTTCAGCACAGCGCCCACATCGCCCCTGGACGGGAAGGGCTTTTCGACCTCGTCAAGGCACTGCCATCCGAGTTGCACTACGAAAATGCGCTGGCGCTTGCCGAAGGCGACTACGTTATTTTGCACGGCCGCTTCTCGGGCAACGGTCAGCCGCGTGCACTCATCGCCGCCGACATCGTGCGGATGGCGGACGGCGTGCTAGCCGAGCATTGGGATGTCCTACAGGACGAAGCCTCCAAGGCCGAGTCTAAGAGTGGGCTCCCTATGTTCAAGGATCACTTTCCCGAATGACGGGCGTGCTCAGCGGCGGCCAAGGCGAACACGATGTCCATGATTAGCAGGACCATCGCGGCGCGAAAGTGCAGCACCGTCGTTGTGTCTACCCCTGCGGTCCGGACAACCGCAAGTTTTCCGAGCCCATCTTCGTATCGATCGGCATCGGACGACTCGAGTTCGATCGAGTCTGGAGCGACCGGCTAGCGCCAGCATTGCAAGGAAAATCGTGATGACGGATTCAACTACCATCGATGACGCCAAGGCAATTGTGAAGTCCTTCTACGATGGTGGCTCTGAGGGCAGAATCACGGGCTTCGCCGACCGGCTGGCCGAGAATTTCGAGCTTTTCGTTCCGCCGCAGCTTCCCTGGGGCGGCCGTTACGACCGCGCAGGCTATATCAGCATTCTGCCGCAGGTCGCAGAAACACTCGATTTCGGACGCCTGAGATATGTGAGCTTCGTCGCCGAGGGTAGCCACGTGGTTGCCCTCATCGATATCGGGGTCCGAGGCACCAGTGAATCGATCATGATTTCGGAGCACTGGGATATCGAGAATGGCAAGGCGGTTCGGCTTCTGGTCGCCTATTTTGATCCGACCGTCCTGCTCGACCAGTTCAACTCTTCTCAGAAATGATGCATCCGGAGTATATCCTCATGGCAACGCAGGACTACTCGGCCCGCGACAAGGCGGTTCGGCACAACATCTACGCTTCGGTTCGCCGTCGTGACGGCGTGCCGCACGACCTGTTCACGAGCTATTGGCGCGACGTCCACTCGACGCTCTGCTCGCGCCTTCCGGGCCTCGGCTTTTACGTCCAGCAGCATTTCGATCGGAACCGCACGGCCAATCTCTGGCCGCTTGCCGATGGGGTGCGCCCGATTAAGGCAGTCCTCGACGGCTCCGCCGAGCTCGGTTTCGCCAATCTCGACGACCAGGCGATCTTCGCGAAGGCCGGCACGATCCTTTATGGAGACGAGGCCAATTTCATCGGCGAGGCGGTCGCCTATGCGCTCCCGAACGGCTCGCTGACCTATGTTGACCGCGAAGAGGACGGCACCCGCAATGGACCGGACCATTATCATCGCGTACATGTCTACATGAATCGGAAGCACGGTCCTCAGGCTTCCGCCTGGCTCAAGGAGACTAGCGCCGAGCTTGCGCGGTTCGAGGCTGTCCAGAAATGGAAGCTGCATCTCCCGGAGCCGTACAGCAACGAACACCCAGCTCCGCCGTCCCCCAATGTGGAGCACGTCGTGGAGGAAGATCGGCTCAACCTCGCCGTAGCCGAGGTGGCCTTCACAAGCGCCCGTGCCGCACGAGAGTTCTTCGCAACGGCCGCCTTCCAGAAGGTGCTGGGCGGCCAGTCCGAGCACATTGAGGCGCTTGGCGCCTATTTGGTGACAGGCTTCTACACCTTTGTGCGCGATGGTCGGCCGACCATGGCCGGCCTCCGCGGTAGCCGCCCGGCTGAACTCATCGAAGCAGCAGGTGCCGCAAACCAGCGAGAGCATGCTGTGGTTTCCATGTTCACGCGGGATGGACAGGGACTCTAGGCTTCCGCACCGAACCGCGCGGCACGACGGATCGCTTGCGGCGGTTGGCCGAAGGTCCGCAAAAAAGCGCGGCGCATACGCTCGCGGTCGGTGAAGCCATTCTCTATGGCAATCTCGTCGAGCGTGTGCCGGCTTTGCTCTAGCATCAGACGCGCCGCCTCGACGCGGAGGTTTTCGACGGCCCGTGCAGGCGTCTGTCCAGTTTCGGCGCGAAAGGCGCGACTGAATTGGCGCGGACTAAGATTGGCGACTTCTGCGAGATCCTCGACGCTCAGGGTTAAGCGGAGGTTCTGTCGTGCAAACAATAATGCGCTCTGAATACGATCCGACTTAGCATTCATCGTAAGGAGCATCGAGTGTTGAGATTGGCCACCGGCGCGCCGATGATAGACAACAAGAAGTTGCGCGGCCGATCGCGCCAGCTCTGCTCCATAGTCCTTTTCAATCATGCCCAACGCGAGATCAATGCCCGCAGTCATTCCGGCTGAAGTCCATATATGACCATCTATAATGAAAATACGATCCTCTTCCATTAGCACCTGCGGGAAGCGCGATTGCAGCTCGCGGGCGAAAAACCAATGCGTCGTCGTACGCCGACCATCCAGCAAACCTGCCTCAGCGAGAATGAATGCTCCAGTGCAAATTGAGGCTACTCGACGGCAACGTTCTCCGGCCGCCTGGAAATAGGAGATCAAACCGGGGGATGACGGGACCGGCTTAATCAAACCGCCAGCGATGACTGTGTCGAAGCTGCCCGGCTCGATAAATGGCTCAGTCTCTAGGCCGGCACCCAACGTGTTCTTAACCAGACCGCCCCGCTCAGAGAGGATGGTAACTACGTACTGTTTTTCGCCTGCGGCCACATTTGCCGCCTCAAAGGCGGAGATCGCCGCAAAGCACATCATCTCGAAACCGGGTGATAGGACGATCGCAATATGCGGCATCAGCGGCCTTCCGTGTCTTGATTCGTGTGTGTCTATGACATTTAGGTCAAGGGTGCCGCTGCTTACAATAGCGCAGAAGTCGAAGCGTCGCGGCTCACTCGAACGCGGCCAGGCGACCCGACCTAGGACCCTTGAGGCTCGATTCTATGAAAGCAATCCAATACCAAGCCTTCGGCGGTTATGAGGAAAACCGGCTTGTAGATATCGCCGTCCCGGCGGCCGTAGAGGGCCAGATCCTTGTCGAGATGCGCACGGTCGGCATTAACCCCTTAGACAACACCTTTCGGTCTGGAGATTTTTATGCGGCGATAGCCGACAATCTGCCTCGCATCGGCGGCCAGACCGGTGTTGGGTTAGTGCGGGAGTCCACTGATCCAAGTTTTTCCCCCGGTGATCGCGTGTTCGTTGCCGGTCGAGGTTATGGCGTCGTCACCGACGGAACCTGGCGCGAATTCATTGCCGCGCCGGCGTCGGACCTCACTCACGTGCCGAACAACATCGACGATGACCGCGCCGCCGCCTATCTGGCAGGGGCTGGTTATTTGACAGGCTATGTCGCGCTGACCGCTCTCGCGCAGTTCAAGCCAGGACAGTCTGTACTCGCACCAGGAATCGGCGGTGCGGTCGGAATGGAGAGCGTCCAGGTCGCGCGCCGGCTTGGTGCGTCCCTCGCGATCTCCACGGCAAGTACGACCGCTAAAGCCGAACAGGCCCGTGCGGCCGGCTATGAGCATGTCATCGATCTCTCACGGGAGAGTTTGAAGGACGGCGTCCTGCGCCTCACCGAAGGAAGGGGCGTGGACGTCATCATCGATGGCGTCAGCGGCGCGCTGACGAAGCAGGCCCTGTCTGCACTCGCTTTCGGCGGGACTTTGATCACCGTCGGCTACGCAGCCGGCCGCCTGGCGGATATCGACGTCACGGACGTGATATGGAAGGCGGCGACCATCCGCGGATTCACCTTTCGTGCGCAGTCTTCCGAGGTCCTGGCAACCGCGCGGGCGAAGTTGCTGGGTCTCCTCGCGACGGGAGCACTCCAGCCGACGATCGCCAGGATGTTCCCACTGGCAGACGCTCCCGAAGCCGTACGGCATCTCATTGAGGCGCGACCGTTCGGCCGCGTGCTGATGAAAGTCAGAAGCTGAGAGGGTATCGCAATGGACCAGGACATCACTGCAGTCGTTGCCGAGGGACCGCTTTCGACGATCCGTACGCGGCACCTCTTCACGATGCGGCTCGACGTGCGTCCCATCGTTCCGATCGGGTCGACGCCGAACGGCTTTAGGCGGATCGGCTTTGTGACCGGCGGCGAGATCGTCGGCGAGCGGATCCGCGGAAAGGTACTGAATAAGGCCAACGACTGGCAGGTCAAGAGGCCGGATGGGAGTGTCACGCTCGACGTGCGACTTGCCTTCGAAACCGACAGTGGGGCGCTCGTGACCATGGCCTATCGCGGACTGCGACACGGTCCTGCCGAGGTGATCGAGCGCCTCGAACGCGGTGAGAACGTCGATCCCTCCAGCTACTACTTCCGCATCGCGCCAATCTTCGAGACCGCGAATGCGGACCTTATGTGGCTCAATGGCGTCTTCGCTATCGGGACCGGACACCGCTTTCCGCAAGGGCCAATCTACAACATTTTCGAAGTCCTCTGATGCAGGACGGCCCGCCGCGAGCCTTGCCGCCACGAGTGGTTCTGTTGCTCGCCGCCAGCTGCGGCCAGCTAATCGCCAATCTCTATTTCATTCAGCCGATTGCCGCCCTCGTTGCCGCCGACTTCCGGATGCCTCGACAGGAGGCCGGCCTTCTTACCACGCTGCCGCTGGCTGGTTACGGCATGGGCCTGCTGCTGGTGGTGCCGTTGGCCGATCTCGTCGAAAACCGCCGACTCATCCTCGTGATGATGACGACCGAAACGATCTGCTTAAGCCTTCTGTGGCTTGTCCATCAAACGGCTCTGTTTCTGACGATTGGCTTCTTCGCGGGTGTTTCCGCGAGCGCGATCCAGGTCATCCTGCCCTATGCCAGTCAGTTGCTCCCGGGCGAACGGCAGGGCCGCGCTGTTGCGACGCTGGTGAGCGGCATGATGCTGGGTATCATGCTGGCCAGACCTGCGTCGAGCTTCATCGCTGATGCGCTGGCGTGGCGCTCAATCTTCGTCATCGCCGCAATTCTGATGGTGCTAATGACCGCGACCTTGTTCATCTCTTTACCGGTTCGTTGGCCATCAAGCTCTCAAACCTATAGCGAACTCATACGCTCGATGGGTGACATTTTCTACAAGACCGAAATCCTTCGGCGCCGCGCCTACTACCATGCCGCGATGTTCGGTGCTTTCATCAGCTTTTGGACGGCGGTTCCTTTGTGGCTTGCACAAGCGCCATTCAACCTCTCGCAAGGCGGCATCGCATGGGTCGCACTCGCCGGCGTCGCCGGCGCGGTCGCGCCGCCGATCGCGAGCCGCCTCGTCGACCAAGGCTATAGTCGCACCGCAACAACTGCCGCCATGATCCTTGTGATGCTGGCTTTCGGTGCCACGCTTCTAGCTGAAAGGGGGATCGTTGTGATTGTCGTAATCGCGGCCATCGTGCTCGACGGCGCGGTTTCGGCGAACCTCGTCATTGGGCAGCGGGCGATCTACGCACTTGCGCCAGAGCAGCGGGGCCGCATGAACGCCATCTACATTGCCGTCTTCTTCGTCGGCGGGTCGGTGGCGTCCGCCATTGCAGCCTGGAGCTTTGTCCACTTCGACTGGCTGGGGGTCGTCATCCTGGGCGTGCTGCTGCCTCTCTCCGCGCTTTGCTACAGCGTCGGTGACAGGACGAACGCTCGCTCTACGAGCGCCAAACCATCTTGAGCCAGAGTTTCTGCAGTGGCCGGAACGGCCGCCTGGGAGGAGTAGCAGATGCCGCTTATCATGGTCGATATCGTCAAGGGCAGAACTGCTGCAGAAGTCGGGTCGCTGCTGGACGCTGTTCATGATGCAGTGCTAGGCGCTTTCGGTGTTCCCGCGCAGGATCGCTACCAGATTGTCACCGAACACGAGCCGCAGCACCTCGTCGTTCAGGACACCGGGCTCGGCATCGAGCGCTCGGAGGCTGTTATCCTCGTCCGAGTCCTGACGCGGCCCCGATCACGGGAAGCCAAGGCCGGGTTCTACCGTCTCCTTACCGAGAGGCTTGAGACTCGTTGCGGCATATCTCCATCCGACGTCGTCATCGCACTCAGCGTCAATGACGACGAAGATTGGAGTTTCGGATTTGGCCGTGCACAGTTTCTCACCGGTGAACTCTGAGCCAGGGCTTGCCCAACCGTACAGCGGAGACGCTGCTTGCGGCGATTCTGAGCGTCACCCGAAGAGCGATGCGTCGAACGCGCTCCTGCGACCGCTGTCGCTCGACGACAGGGCAGTATCGATCAGCCGATGCATACGAATCGCATCGAGGAACGTCGGCGCCGTGCTTGTACCGTCCCGCACGTCGCGTGCGAAGGCGGCGAAGTTCTCCGCGGCTTCCATTACTGCCGAAGGAAGTCCGGCTTTCGGCAGGACGTCATATTTGGAAGGGATGGGCATCGGTTGCAGGTCGAGCTTGTCCCCACGGGCGCCAAAGATGCGGTAGTCATCGCCCACGTCGCCGAAGGCGGAGGTGTTTGTCACCCGCAGGTCGCCCTCTGTGCCGCTGATGTCGATCTGCACACCGGAGCCGTTCCGCTTACCGCCCTCGAGATGGACGGTGACGACGGCGTTGTCGGGCAACAGGCCGGTCAAGACGAACTCGTCGGCGTTGGTGGTGGCGATTTCTTCTCCCGTCTCAACGATCTTCACCTTGGGAAACTGGTTGACCGCAAGTGCCTGGATGCTTTCGGGCCAGCCAACGGCATAAAACAGCATGTCAAGAAAATGGCCGGCATAGATGGCGACCATGGAGGAGAAGTTCTCGGATGGCGCGGTCCAGGCCAGGGCCTTGGGAAGCTGCGGTTGGAAGTAGTTCATGCTGACGTGCATGCGAACCGAGCGGAGGCGACCGATATAGCCCTCTCCGATGAGATCCTTGACGTAGCGGTTAAACGGCGCGAAGCGGCGCTGGAGACTGGTGAAGGTCCGCACTCCCTTGGCTTCGGCGAGCGTTGCGAGTTCCTGCGACAACGCAGTCGAAGTCGTGAGGGGCCATTCGCAATAGACGTCCTTGCCGGCCTCAATCGCCGCGCGGATTCCGGCTGCATGTTGGGGAGCCGTCGTGAGCACGGCGACGAGATCGACCTCGGGACGCCGGACAAGATCTCCGACAGAATCCGCCACGTGATCGAACCCGTATTTGGCCGCACCGACCTCCGCCGCCTTACGTCTCTGGCTAAAGAGTGTCGACAGCGCATAGTCGGGCAGGAGGTTCAGGACGCGGATAGGGCCATGCTGGGCCCAGTTGCCGATACCGATCATGCCAACACGGATCGGGGGCCGATTGCTGACGCTCATGGATGAGATCTCCTTCAGGAATCCACTCGCCACATAGCTAAGGACTGAGCGCCTGGGCCGGAATACAGCTTGCCTTCCGGTCATTGCGGACGCCAGAGTCCGATATTCTAGCCGGCTAGCCAGCTCTGGCTGACAGGAGATCTGGATTGAATATGGATCGACTTGGCTCGCTCAATACATTCGTGCAAGCGGCCGAACTGAGGAACTTCACTAGCGCGGGACGCAGGCTCGGCATTTCCTCCTCGGCCGTGGGCAAGACCATAGCCCGCCTGGAGGAGCGCCTCGGCGTTCGCCTGTTCGTCCGTTCGACCCGCAGCGTGACGCTCACCGCCGAGGGACAGGCATTCCTCGAACGCTGCCGGCGGATCTTCGCCGAGATCGAAGCGGCCGAAGCGGAGATGGCGCAGAGCAACGGCGTGCCGGCCGGCCGCCTCAGGGTTAGTATGCCGCTTACCGGCATGTTGCTCACGCCCGCCATCAGTGCCTTTGCTGTCGCGCATCCGAATATCGAACTCGACATCGATTTTTCGGATCGCCTCGTCGACATTGTCGAGGAGGGGTTCGACGTAGTGCTGCGCACCGGAGCGGCAGCCGACTCCACGCTGATGACCAGGGTGCTCGGTACTTATTCCTATGTGATCGTTGCCTCGCCAGACTATCTTGCCCGCGCCGGTACGCCGACAGAGCCTGAAGGTCTGCTGTCGCATGCCTGCCTGCATCACCGCTGGTCGACCACGGGCAAGCTAGAAGGCTGGCGGCTGAAGCGCGACGGCGCCTATCTCGACCTCGCCCTGCCTACAACGCTGATTTGTAGCACTATCGAACCATTGATCGAAATGGCCGAGCGCGGGCTTGGCTTTACGGCGATGCCGGTCTTCGCCGTGCGGCGGCAGTTGGACGAAGGCAGGCTGGTTTCAGTGCTCGACCGCTATCTCGATGATGTCGGCACGTTCCGCATGATGTGGCCCGCCGGGCGGCAATTGCTGCCGCGCGTGCGGGCCTTCGTCAACTTCATGGGCGAGCATCTGTTTGCCGAGATTCGGCAGGGCTGATGCTCCAGGTTATCTACCTCAGGCGGGCTGGCTGGCCCGCACGTCCCTGACGGCATCGAAGAAGGTGATCGTGCGCGGTTCGCGCAGGATTTGCGGCAAGCGTTCCTCGTAAGCGCGGCGATAGTCGCGCTTACGCTGGACGGTCTCGAACTCGTGGCGGTCGAGCCAAGTCTCGTAAAGGACGATGCTGTCGGGGTCGTCCTGGTTCTGGAGCGCCACGACGTCGATGAAGCTTTCTTCGCGTCGCATCGGCTCGATGATGTCGTCCAGCAATGCGAGGAACTCCTGCGCATAGCCGGGCTTGAGATTAATGCCGACGAGGATGGTGAAGGGTTTGCGATCCATGATGTTATCTCCTTTAGGCTGCCGCATCGGCCACATCTCGCCAGGGTAAGAAATCGGTGTAGCCGTGCCCGTCTCCGCCCCAGAAGGTGGAGCGGTCGTAGGGTGTCAGCGGCAGGTCGCGACGCAGCCTGTCCGGCAGGTCGGGATTGGAGGAGAAGAAGCGACCGAAGGCGACGAGATCAGCGTCCCCACGCTCGACGATTTCCTGCGCGTCCGAGCGATTGAAGCCGCCCGCTGCAATGATCGGGCCGCGGAAAATCTTGCGCAGCTGCGCCGCCGCCACGGGTGCCTTGCTCTCATCCGGTACCTCGCCACCGACCACGCGCGGCTCAATGATGTGCAGGTAAGCAAGGCCATACCGGTTGAGAGCGTTGGCTATGTAGCCGAACGTTGCGGCCGGATCGCTATCATGCATGGAGGCCCAGCTTCCGCTCGGGCCCAAACGGACGCCCACCCGGTCCGCTCCCCACACCGAACTCACCGCCTCGACGACCTCCATCAGGAGCCGCGCCCGATTCTCGATTGGTCCGCCGTACTGGTCGGTGCGTTTGTTCGTGCCGTCCTGGATGAACTGGTCGATCAGGTAGCCATTGGCGCCGTGGATCTCGACGCCGTCGAAACCCGCCGCCTTGGCGCGCACGGCGCCCTGGCGGAATTCCTCTACGATGCCGGGGATTTCATCGGTTTCGAGCGCCCGAGCCGGCGAGACCGGGACCCAGCCGTTCGCAGTGAAGACCACCTGTTCGAACGGGACTGCGGATGGCGCCACGGGGGCCGCACCACCGGTCATGTCGATATGGCTCTGCCGGCCGACATGCCAGAGCTGGAGGAAGATGCGTCCGCCCTTGGCATGAACCGCATCTGTTACCTTTCGCCAGCCGACCACCTGTGCGTCCGAGTAGATGCCGGGAGCGCCAAGATAACCGCGCCCAACGATGGAGACCGTGGTTGCCTCTGCGATCTGCAAGCCGCCTTCAGATGCTCGCTGCCCGTAGTGCGTGGCCATCAGGTCGCCGGGAATATCCCCCGGCTGTTCCGAACGAAGACGGGTAAGGGGCGCCTGCACGACCCGATGCGAGAGATGAATCGCCCCAAGGGCAATCGGTGAGTAGAGCTTCAGCATGGTGACAATCCTTGAAAGCAGTGTTTGGGGAGGAAGGATCAGGCGACTGACGCTTCCGCTCCTTGCCAGGGCAGGAAGTCGACATAGGCGCGCCCGTCGCCGCCCCAGAAGGCGGAGCGATCGTACTTGGTGAGCGGCAGTCCGCGCCGGAGGCGTTCTGGGAGGTCGGGATTGGAGGTGAACCAGCGGCCGAAGGCGATCAAGTCGGCGTCGCCGCGCTGCAGCGTCTCCTCTGCCCCGGCGGCGTCCCTGAATCCACCAGCCGCGATAATCGGCCCACTGAAATGGTTGCGCAGGAAGGCGGACGCGACTGGCGGATGATCTAAGGAGTCGACCTTGTCGTCGTCGCCCTTCACCCGCGGCTCGATGACGTGAAGATAGGCCAGGCCATAGGGATCGAGGAGCTCGGCGACACGGCGGAATGTCGTCTCGGGATCGCTGTCATGGATCGAGTTCCATTCGCCGCTGGGTGAAAGGCGGACGCCGACACGATCGAAGCCCCTGAGTGAGCCGATCGCCTCGACCGTCTCGATCAGGATTCGGGCCCGGTTCTCCACCGCCCCGCCATATCTGTCGGTCCGGCGATTGGTACCGTCCTGCAAAAAGCTGTCCAGCAGATAGCCGTTCGCTGCGTGGATCTCGACACCATCGATGTCCGCGTCGAAGGCCCGCCGCGCCGCCGCGCGGA
The DNA here is from genome assembly GCF_013376155.1 of Nguyenibacter vanlangensis. GTDB lineage: Bacteria > Pseudomonadota > Alphaproteobacteria > Acetobacterales > Acetobacteraceae > Gluconacetobacter > Gluconacetobacter vanlangensis. The sequence continues at coordinate 9,968 of NZ_JABXXP010000002.1, read as the reverse complement.
AATCGTCGATGACGCGTTTAATGTCATCGACTGTGGCCTCGCGCCCGGGCGAGACCGGCTTCCAACCCGTGGGAGTGAGCGCCTGCGCGTCGAGCGGCACAATTGATGGCCCGAGAGGCGGGACGCCGCCGTTCATCTCGACGTGGCTTGTCCGGCCATTGTGCGCCAGTTGGGCGATCACGACACCTCCCTTGGAGTGCACGCCATCGGCGATCCGCCGATATCCGGCAACATGTTCGTCACGGTACAGGCCTGGCGCACCATCGTAGGCGCGCGCTTCCACCGAGATCATCGCAGACTCGACGATGATGAGTCCGCCGTCGGAGGCGCGTTGCTTGTAATGCTCGGCCATCATGGCGCTGGCGGTATCATCGGGGTCGGCACGCAGCCGAGTCAGAGGCGGCATCACCACGCGGTGCTTCAGTTCATAGGGGCCGACCCGGATTGGGCTGAACAGCTTAGACATAGATAAATCTCCAAATGCCGCCGGCTGACGCGAGAGGCATGAAGGCGATGGCGGTCGGGCCAGAAATAGATTGCTCCCGCGGCTGCCTGAATTAGGTCGGGACGAACAACAGTTCAGCCGTCAGCGTCCATAATTGCCCGCTCCGTCGCCCGACGAGCCATGTCGCGAATTGCGGGTCTCTTTGACCTTCTTGCCAAATCGTCGCCGCCTTAAAAGCAACGGGGGCACAGCGCCCGGCGGACCGCCATTCGGATTTCGGACGTGAGCGTCCGCTCAGTTGCGATGATCGCGTCTCTGGCCCGGGCAGCTGCCGACCCAATTTTCGTGGGCGATCCGCCCCAAGAGGGAAACATGTTCCTTCGCGCGCGGACGGAGTTTCATGGAGTTCCGAAAATGATTTTTGACTTCACTCAGCTCGATGCGCCGCTTCGCTACAAGCTGCTTGGCTCCACCATCACGCCTCGCCCGATTGCGTGGGTGTCGTCCCTGGACGAGACCGAAGTTGCCAACGCGGCCCCGTTCTCGTTCTTCAACGCTTTTGGGGAAGACCCCCCGGTGGTTGGCTTCTCGATTCTCAGCCGCTCGATGCACGACAGGAAGGATACCGGAAACAACGTCCGCGCCCGGGGCGAGTTCGTCGTCAACCTCGTAAGCGAGGAAACCCTTGAGCAGATGAACGTGACAGCCATCGACTTCGGCCCGGGTGTCAGCGAATTTGCCGAGGCTGGGCTGACAGCCTCTCCATCAATCAAGATCAGGACACCCCGTATCGCCGAAAGCCGCGTCGCTCTCGAATGCAAGGTCATGCAGATCGTCGAGCTCGGCCCAATGAGGTCATTGGTGCTCGGTGAAGTTCTCGCGATGCATATAGCCGACGACGCCGTGCTGAATGCCGAGCGTGGATACATCGATACGCCCTCGCTTCGCATCATCGGAAGAGCGGGCCCAAACTCATATGTGCAGACCACACAAGTCATAAAACTGCCCTCGATGTCTGTCGGCGACTGGGACGCCCGACAGAAAACGGAAGCCTGAGGGCTGTCGCAGTGAAACACATGCCCGCCCACAACTCGCCGGTCCACGCCGACGCGGATATCAACAAACTGGAAACGCGATCTGCGCCTGAACTGGTGACGTCCCACGTCGGCGCGCTTTATGCCCTGGCTGCGGGGACCTTTGCCGTCGGCACCGAAGGCTTTATGATAGCGGCTATCCTACCCGAGGTTGCCCACGCGCTCTCGGTCGGCGTTCCGGCCGCCGGCCAACTCGTCACGGTGTTCACGCTCATTTATGCGATCAGCTCTCCTTTGCTCACGGCTTTCACGGCAGTCCACAGCCGCCGCGCGCTGCTGATGGGTTCGCTAGCCGCCTTCGTGCTCGCCAACCTTCTCGCAGCTGCTGCTCACTCCTACTGGTCGCTGATGGGTGCCCGCATCCTTCTTGCGCTCGCCGCCGGACTCTATGTTCCCAATGCAAATGCGCTGGCGGGAACACTCGTTCATCCCTCTCGACGAGGACGCGCACTGGCCATCGTCAATGGTGGCATCACCGTTGCCGTTGCGCTCGGAGTGCCGGCCGGGGCGTTCGTCGGCGCCCATCTCGGCTGGCGGCTGACCTTTGTCGGCGTCGCCGTGCTCGCGGCAGCTGCACTTCTTGTCCTAACGGTCCGCCTGCCTCGGAACATGCAAGGCAGTGCGCCGGCTTCCGTTAGGGAGAGGCTGGCGATCATTGCCTATCCCGGCGCTCTCGGCACGCTTGCCACCACAACTCTGTGGGCGACAGGCGCCTACGCAGTCTACACCTACGTTTCACCGTTCATCAGCGTGAGCACGGGCCTGCCCGCCGAACACGCCGGCATGATGATCACCGTTGTCGGCGTATCGGCCATCTTCGGAGTCACGCTCGGCGGCATCGCGAATGACCATTGGGGCGCTCGGCGGGCGCAGGCGATCGCACTTCCGCTGTTGGCGATGGCGTTTGCAGGATTGACAGTCGCCGGGCTGATGATGGCGCCGGCTGCCATGGTTCCGGTACTAGCATTGATGGTGGTTTGGGGGCTTAGCGCTTGGGGATTCTACCCGCCCCAGCAGGACCGGCTTATCGCGGTGGTCGGCGTCGGCCACGCTCCGGTCGCGCTGTCGTTAAACGCATCGTTTATGTATCTTGGCTTCGCACTGGGGGCGGCTCTCGGCTCCCTCGTCATCGCCCTAACCTCAGTCCTTTGGATCGGTCTCGCGGGCGCGCTGTGCATCATCGCCGCGGCGCTGATCTCTCAAGCCACCTGGGCAGCTTCGGCGTCGCGAACACGGGTCCAGCACGTCGCCGGCGGCCCGGGCCACTAGCATCACGATTTGGCGGAAGGGTAGTCGATGTAACCTTGCTCGCCTTGCGTGTACCAGGTCGCCATGTCGTCAGGGGCGAGGGGCAAATCGTTCGCGAAGCGATGCGGAAGGTCGGGATTGGAGATGAAAAGACGACCGAAGCCGATCGCATCAGCCGCTCCCTGTGCAAGAGCGGTCTGCGCTTTGGCAAAGTCATAGTCGGTATTGAGGACGAACGGGCCCTCAAAAGCCCCGCGCATATAAGGCGCGATCGGCGGCTTGTCGGCCTTACCGAAAGTTCCATCGTACCCAGGCTCACGAACATCGAGGAATGCGATGCCTATATCGGAAAGCATCGCGGCCGCGGCTTCAAACAAGGGCCTGGGATTGCTGTCGTTCACCCCGCGCCGATCGCCGTTGGGCGACAGGCGCACGGAGGTGCGGTTGTTCCCAACGACTTCCGCGACCGCGCTTGTGACCTCCCCCAGCAGACGGATTCGGTTCTCGATCGAACCACCATAGCGATCGGTCCGAAAGTTCGTGCTGTCGCGCAGGAACTGGTCCAGCAGATAGCCGTTCGCGGCATGGATCTGGACGCCGTCGAAGCCGGCTGCCAAGGCGTTGCGGGCAGCCCGCCGGTAATCATCTAGAAGGAGCGGGATCTCATCGAGGTGCAACGGTCGAGCCTCGACGAATGGCCTCTTTCCTTCATAAGTGTGATCTTCTCCGGGCTGCGTCGTTGCCGAGGCCGACACTGGCTGGCCGCGTCCTGGCATGGAAGGATGGACTGCACGTCCCATATGCCAGAGCTGAGAGATGATCCGTCCGCCCGCCTCCTTGACGGCCGCAACGATTGGTCTCCACGCCTCAATCTGGGTCTCGTTCCAGATGCCGGCAGCATAGGGCCAGCCGAGTCCTTGCAGGCTGATTCCTGTTGCCTCGCTGACGATCAACCCTGCTGAAGCTCGCTGACGGTAATACTCGATCATGATCGGTGTCGCGACATGGTCGCGGGTGTTGCGCGCGCGCGTTAGCGGCGCCATCAAAATGCGGTTTGGCGCTTCGATGGCGCCCAGACGGATCGGATCGAAGATAGATGGCATCGGTTGGAGCTCCGATTTAAGTTCCCGGTCAGCTGCGGTTCTTGACGATCTCGGCCTTTGCCATTCTACGTTTTATGTCTCCGGGCGATACAACTGTGAGTTTCGTCAGCCGATTCGGGCGCGTACGAGATCTCCAGGCCGGTGGTCGGAGTGTTCGGTCAAATGACTTCGGCAACTGCTTCACCCACCGTCACATCCGCCCGCACATTTACAGATCAAGCGACAAGTAGCGTAATTTGAGTGGGAGTTGCTCTTCTGCGAGAGGCGGCATCAGTCCAGTTTCAGGGCTGCACTTGTCTGTCGCGGGGATGACTACGAGCTGGTGCTTGAGAGTTATTTGACGATAGGTCATCAGTTTCTTGCCCGAAGATGGAAGGCGACCTGCCGTCGTGCGCCTGACCAGACGAAGGACCATATGCCCCTCGGCTCGCCCTCGAGAAGGACGAAAACAGGCTCAATTCGGGACGAGTGGTCGCTTGTCGCGGTGGCGAGGGCCTGTCCTGCCCGAGCCTGGTCAGCGTGCGATCAGCGCATTGGCCGGCGTGAGTTCTTCGGCCAAGATCTTTGAAATAAAGCCCGTGAACACCTCAACTTTCTTGGCCAATCTCCGACCTGAGGGTCTGAGGCTGAAGATCGGCTTGGAAAAGTTGAAGTCAAGCAGCAGGGCTTGGACCGTCCCGGCTGCCAGCTCTCTGGCAAAGAGCCAAGACGGTGCGTTGGCAATTCCTAGATGAGAAAGAACGGCGCTTCTTAGTTGCTCTGCATCGTTTGTTCGCAGGAACCCTCTCGGCTGATGAACGTGCCGGGCTGTTGCGTTCGCAAATACCCAGTTGCGAACCGCGCCGAACTCGAGGACTGCGATGGCCGAATGGGTTTCGAGATCTTGTGGCCGGCAAGGCGTGCCGTGACCCACAAGATACTCCGGCGTCGCAACTGTAACCATCGTGGCATCTGCAATCTTCTTCGCGACAAGGCTGGAATCCGAAAGTTCACCGCCGTAAATCGCGACGTCGGCACCGTCTTCCATCATTCGCGTAGGAGGCGTCGCTGTAATAAGATCGACCGAGACATCCGGATAGCGATCGCGAAACAGGGCCAAGTGGGGGGTGATGTAGAGGCGGCTGAACGTGGGAGACGCGAGTACCCGAAGCAGCCCACTAGGATAGACCTGGACCTTCTTCGCCTCTGATGCCGCATCATCATAATCCTCGAGCAACCGAACTGAGGCCTCGTAGAAGCGCCGGCCGCTCTCCGTGACCGTGAATGTTCTCGAAGAGCGTCGGATCAACTCCACACCCAGTTCGGCCTCGAGTGCGGCGACGCGCTTGCTGATGGCGGGCTGCCCGACGCCGAGTTCGCGAGCCGTAGCAGAGAAGTTGCCGTGCTCTACGACCCGCGAGAAAATTCGAATGAGGTCCAGCCTGTCCATAGCGCCCGATATCCATTCCTCGATTGGAATACATTCTATTCCGAATTAGCCACCTGAGAATTTGGTGGGAATAGATGTAGATCAGGTAGCACGCTCGGCAACCCCGAGGTGCGCTGTCCATCCCCACCATTGCGTCAGATGCCAGGATCTCGTGACCATGTTTACCTATTTTCCCGAGAACTACATGTGGTCCTCTACAGTCGTGATGAGTCTCATGGCAGGTGGCCAACTAGGGGAGATGCACCGGTGGCTGAGCGCGCTTCGGAGCGCTGAAGGGAATATGGAGGCCTGGGACGGGGCTTGGGTCGGAATGGCAACTCAGCAGGAGGAACTCGCGGCCGCCGACCTGAATGCCGGGCACCGGCTGAGTGCCGGAGCGCGATATGCCAGGGCCGCCGCATACAGACTCCTCGGCGAGCGGCAAATGCCTCCTGGTTCAGACAAGCTAGCTCGTTACAAGGCCGCACTCGACACTTTCGACGCGGCGAGCCTGCACGCGCCTTTTCCTATCGAGCGTGTCGAGGTTGCATCACCCGATGGTTCCCTTCCCGGTTACCTCATTCCGGCAAGGAGCTCCGAACCGGCGCCGACCGTCATATTCTATTCTGGGCTCGATGTAACAAAGGAACTCCTGTTCCTCTTCATTCGGGAGGAGTTTATCCGAAGGGGCATAAGCGTCCTTGCCATCGACACGCCGGGCGTCGGGGCGCCGTTACGCCTGCGTGGAGTTCCATCGCGTCCCGACTATGAGGTCCCCACTGCGGCGATCATCGATTTTCTTGAAACGCGCGCCGACGTCGATTCGTCGCGGATCGGGATCCTTGGGATCAGCCTTGGCGGATACTACGCACCGCGGGCAGCAGCCTTCGAGCCACGAATTAAGGCGTGTGTCGCATGGGGAGGCGTGTGGGACTACGGAGCGCTGTGGACAAGACGCTGGGAAACACAAACCAAAAATATCTCGGTCGGCTTCTTCCAGCTGAAGTGGATCATGGGCACAGCGACGATGGAGGAGGCCCTTCAGCGTGTCCAACAATACAAGCTGGACGGAGTAATGCAGCGAATTACCCAGCCTTTGCTGATTCTGCATGGCGCGCATGATCTAGCGATTTCGGCCGATGACGCACGCAAGGCATATGAAGCCGCAAGTTCGGCGGACAAGCAACTTCGGATTTTTTCTGAGGCCGAAGGTGGTGCGGAACATGTCCAAGCCGATGAGCCGGATGCAGCCCGGCAGCTGATCGCCGACTGGTTCGCTCGGCGTCTTCGCGCACGGACCGCCCTAGATTGAACTGCACCAAATTGAAGAACCACGAATTCGGGTCAGCCGCTTCTATCGGACTTTTCGCGTAGGAAGGTTTGCGTTCCATGACTGAACGTGTTGACGTGGAGTTCAACGCCATCGACGGAACAAGGCTTGCTGCTTGGCTATTCCGTCCAGCGAACGCCACGAAACCTCTGCCCGCTGTGACGATGGCGCATGGCTTCAGCGCGACAAGATATCACGGCATCGAACCCCTCGCCCGTGCCTTTGCCGATGCAGGTTTCGTGGTTCTACTCCACGATCATCGGAACTTCGGTGGCAGCGGTGGCGAACCGCGTCACGATATTGATCCTTGGCGGCAGATCGAGGATTGGCGGCAGGCAATCAGTTATCTGGAGACGCTCGACGACGTCGATCCGTTGAGGATCGGGCTGTGGGGGACCAGTTATTCAGGGGGCCACGCGATCGTACTGGGAGCGACGGACCGGCGACTCAAAGCGGTGGTTACTCAAGTGCCGACGATCGATGGCTTCGCTGCGGGCCAGAGGCGAGTGAATCCAGCTAGCCTGAGCGCTCTGGAAGAGTCCTTCAACGAAGACCAGCGCGCTCAACTCAAGGGAGCACCGCCCCGCCGGCAGAAACTCGTCGACCCGGACCCGAGCGTCGCGGCCCAGTATCATACACCCGACACAGTGAAGTTCCTGACGCAGGACGTGCCCCCAGGGATGTGGCAGAACGATATCACCATCCAGTCGAATCGCCGCGCCAGGATGTACGAACCGGGTCGGTGGATCGATCGAGTCTCGCCCACTCCCCTGCTGATGATCGCGGTGACGCACGATACTACTGCCCCAACAGATCTCGCCCTTGCTGCCTATGAGAGGGCGTTGGAACCGAAGTCGCTCGTTCTGATGCCGGGAGGCCACTATTCGACCTATCTTGAGGGGTTCGAGACGGCTTCCAGGGCTGCCATCGAGTGGTTTGCACGGCATCTATGAACGCAGAGGCGGCGTGTTTCGGACGGGCAAGCGACCCTGTCCCAACCTGGGTCGGTGATGGTTAGAATGTCTCTCTCAAAGGATTCCGAAGACGCCGTGTGCGACTAAATTAGGGACCGGCAGAACGGTGACAATAGAGTTGCGGGAACTGAAGTGGGCTATTGTAGCCGCGCAATATCGGAGTCTCCGACGCGCAGCCGAGACGCTGAACATCCGGCAATCCACTCTCAGTCGCTCCCTGCGGCAGCTCGAAAGCAAATTAGGTGGCGTTCTTTTTGAGCGCACAAATGGAGGAACGAATCCTACTCCGGAGGGGAAAGAATTCGTCGAAGCGGCTCGGAGAATAGCGGAGAGTCTGGAGATTGTTGCTTCTCGCTTTCGAGCGTCCTCGCTAGGAAAGACCGGGCATCTGACCATTGGTGTTCACGTTTCACTCGCAACCGGAAACCTTAAAGCAACATTGGCCGAGTACCACAGAAAGTGTCCGGCCGTTGCAGTACAAATTGTTGATGGGGCGCGGGAGCGTCTGCTCGCTGAAACACTCGCTAATGCGATCGATGTGGCTGTCGTTATCGCCCAGGGCGGTGGTTGGGATGATCGTTCACTCTCTCTTTGGAGCGAGCGGGTGATAGTAGCCCTACCTGAAGGGCATTCGCTGTGCGATCGAGCGGTATTACAATGGGCCGATTTGGCCGGATACCCGATCTTGGTTCAAGAGAGAGGGGCAGGGCCGGAAATGCAGCGCCTCCTAGAAGCAAAACTCGGAGCGTTTGCGAGCCAGCGTTTCTCGCGGCAAGACGGAGGGATCGACCGCTTGATGGGTATGGTAGGAGCTGGTTTTGGTCTCTACCTGCTGTTTGAGGGAGCCACTGGCGCCCACTATGATGACGTTGTCTATCGAGAGGTCCATGACCCGGAAGGCCCGACTCGCGTGAACTTCGCCGCCTGCTGGCGTGGAGCTAGCAGAAATCCAACATTGAAACCCTTCCTTGAGCTGCTCGAAAATCGATACCCGGATCTTTCAGCCGCTCCTGGGCCGCAGCCGTGAGCATGCGTTCGGCGAATTTGGCAATAGACAAGCCGAAATCCAATCTAGCCGCCTTTTAAGGGCTGCCCGAGCGTTCCCCCGACCTCGCTGGTGTCGGAAGGTGAATTTCTTCTCTCCGCTTTGCCTTCGCGAACGCACGATCAGTTACCATGAATCGCTCGATCATCGGCACGATCAGCTTCGTCGGATCGGGAGCCGCGCGACTTGTCGTCCGGCCTAGCAGCTCAGCATAGGCAACCAGGTCTCGATGCACGGCAGCGGGAAGCTCGACACTTACTTTGACAGGCTTATCATCTGCGAGCGGGCCGAGCTTCAACTTGGTCATGGTGTGTCTCCCTGTCCATACGGCGCCATCACCAAGTCGCGGGTCACGATGACGCGCACTGGGAATCCCGGGCGGATTGTGAGCGTCGGTTGGATGTTGAGCTGGCGCTGGACGATCTGCTGGCCGGTCTGGCTGATGCTGTTAGAGGCGCCACTCCGGATCGCCTGAACGAGATTGTTCTCATCCTGGCTTGTACCGGCTTCGGCGCCGACACTGAGCAACGTCGAGAGCACGGCGGCCTTGAACAGCATGCCCCAGTGGTTGTCGACTTCGTCCTCCAGGCCGGCATAGCCTTCAGTATCGGCGCCGGGCTGGCGCTCCAGCACGATCGAGTTGCCATCCGGCATGATGATGCGCGTCCAGACCAGGAGGATGCGGCTTTGGCCGAAAGCGACCGAGCTGTCGTACTGGCCGATCAGCTTCGCGCCCTGGGGGATCAACAGAAACTGCCCGGTCGGACTGTCGTAGACGGCCTCGGTAACCTGGGCGGTGATCTGGCCCGGAAGATCGGATCGAATTCCAGTAATGAGCGCCGCCGGGATCACCGTCCCCGCCTGAACGACATAGGGCGAGGCCTTGGCGTCGAGGCGGTCGGGGCTGACCGTCCGCTTGTCCGGCGTGGCGTTGAGGAAGGCGGTCTTGCGATCCTGCATGTTCTGCGCGGATCCGGCGTCGACAGGCGGCGTGGGCGTCGGACCGCTCTGCGTCCCCGTCGCCGGCGGAGTGACCAGGCTGACCGGCTGCGGCTGCTGGTTGGTCTGGGCGAAGAGGCGGCTCACGCGGGCGGCGTCCGTCTCCTGGGCAAGCCGCTGGGCTGCGGGATCGGGCGTGGTTGCCGGAGCGCCGGTATTCGGCGCGGCGCCGGCATTCAGGATCGGTTTGCCGAGATCGCCGGGCAGCGGCTGTCAGTGCTGGATGTAATCTCCCCAAAACGGCTGGCTGAAATTTCCCCAGTTTGACCGAGGATCGTCCTGGCGGGGGCATGCCCCCGCCAGGACGATCGTTCCCCAAATA
>NZ_JABXXP010000001.1 GCF_013376155.1 Nguyenibacter vanlangensis | reverse complement strand
TATTTGGGGAACGATCGTCCTGGCGGGGGCATGCCCCCGCCAGGACGATCCTCGGTCAAACTGGGGAAATTTCAGCCAGCCGTTTTGGGGAGATTACATCCAGCACTGACACTGGCGGGCTGACTACAACGCCTTTAGGCCCCACACCAGCCTCAATGGCATGACGCCAGAGGCTTTCGCTCAATACGCCAGCAAGGCATACAGCAACCCACAGACCCTAACTCAAAACTGAGGGCACGTTCGGGGCAGGGCCAGGCAAGGTCAGTTGCTCGCTTACCCTGACAGCGGGAAACGCGGTCGGTTCTCCAGGCTGCCGCCACAGATGTCATCTCGGCGGTTGGGGAACTGCAAGAGGAGCGAGTACGGTGGATAGCCATGCGGGCCGTGGACGCGGTGTCACCGTCCCCGTCCTCGCAGGACGTCTATAAGGACATGGATTGACGATTAGGATCATGTTTTGAGCGATTGTCACCAAAGAGTGCGGCAATGAAGACTCTGGCGACGGCGGCTTCAAGCGGTCCGAGGATATGACGTCGCGGAATGGTCTCGCAAATGACGTCCGCTCCAGCTTTCAGCATGGCATTGCGAATCTGCCACCCTACCTTTCCGTGTTCCTGCTCTGTGGCGGGCAGCGCCAGCAGGACATGAAGTCCGTCGCACACGTGGTGTCCGGCTGGTGCTGGGTGGGTCGAAGGCGAAAGCATGATGCTTGCCCCCAACAAGGCTCCGTGCCGCAATGTAAGACACATGCCAAGATCGGCACTATCGCGATGTCCGACGGAGACGATAGGAACCAGGGCAAGGCCGTGGTCCGATACGGCGCGGACGATCAGCGCTGCGATGTGATCCGCCCAGACGTCGGTGGTCGCATCCGGTCTCGGCTCCCCCCCTGCGTGTAGTCGGTCCAATCGAGGAGCCAGGATGGGGGCGCCTGGACAGATACGCCGGCAGAATTGCATCATGGTGTGGATATGACCATTTGCATCGGGCAATGGCAGGAGGACTGGCGCATCGGCCATGTCCCCTTGACGAAAATCATACGGGACTCGCAACTCTGCGCCATCAATGCTACACATCCGATGAATTCCCGCCCAATGTCTTGCTGTCATTCTTGGCATGCAGCAGTTTTGTAGGCACCACGTCTGACGTAAATTTGTCGCCTGGATAAGCCATCGAGGTGAACTGCATATTATGGCTATGTTGCCTCGTATCGGGATGATGCTTATAATGGTACCTTGGTAGGTTTCCAATTCCGGAGCCACAACAGCGATGAGACTGCCTTGCATAGCTACGGTAACATGCAGTGGCCAGGATTGTGACCTTTGATATGCGGGGTATTGGCCCGGCTCTGCAACAAATGAAACTATACGACATTCTGCACAAAAGCGACAATTAAAATATGGAATATCTATATTTATAAAGTTTTTTATTTAACGGGTGCATGATGGTGCAAAACAAAAGCCTCGTTTGATGCTCGGGTGCGTGATCTCCTTATCCATTGCTAGGAGTTCAGGATCTGCAATCTTTCATATTCCCAGGGTGCATTGTGTGCTTCAACTGCGAATAAGAATTGTTCCGGTATTACACAGCGCGTGGTGATGGACGTTCGAGCGGAGAATGATCGATGTTGATCTGCAACCGAAGTGCATTGAAGTCGATCGATTTTGACAAGCCTTGGCTGTGTGTCGAAGACAAGGTTGATACGTATCAGCATCTTGCGATCATGCGGGACGGTGCGCCGCAACCCCTGGCAGCGCGCTACGTTTCGGAGCGAGCTGACATTGGCTGGACCACGCCCAACGTGATTCAGGAGATGTTTGTGATCAATGTCAGTGGCGCGCCCAGAAAGCCATTCGACTTCTTCATCGATGAAAGACATGGCCGGCGGCCGCCAACTGACGCAGGGTCGCTGGGCATTTTGGATTTTCGGGCGTGCTGCTATGCGGATCTGCGCGGCCACAGCCTGAATTCCACGATGATCTTTGTTCCGATCGCGGCCCTGTCCGCCCTGGCGGATGAACTCTGCGTCCCGCGGATCGACCAAATCGACAGTCTGTCGGACGTCAACTGCGTGGATCCGATCATGTACCATATGGCACAGATCCTGGATGCTGCGCTGGCCCGCCCCGAGGAAGCGAACGCGTATTTTCTCGAACATATCTTCGCGGCGATCTGTCTGCACATCGGTCATTCGTACGGTCGTCTACAACGCCCATGCCAGCCCGATAACGGCGCCCTGCCTCCACGCCAGGCGCGACGCATTCAGGAATGGCTGCGACAGGACATCAAGGACCCGCCGACGCTTCAGGAACTCGCCGCCAGTTGCGGCCTGTCGGTCAGCCATTTCACGCGCGCGTTCAGAGAGAGTACCGGGCTGCCGCCTCACCGTTGGCTGCTGGCCGCACGTGTCAAGCAGGCACAGGACATGCTGCATCGGAGCACGATGCCGATCAGTCATATCGCCCTGGATTGCGGCTTTGCCGATCAAAGCCATCTGACGCGCGTCTTTTCCAAACATGTCGGCATCAGTCCCGCTTCATGGCGCCGACAGAAAAGAACATGAGCCGTGCCTGGACGGGCGTCACCGTATCGCGCGGTTTTCAGCCACGGTCCGTACCCTGCCACCCGCCGCCAAGGGCCTTGAATAGGGCGACCAGGTCCGTCGCACAGTCGCGATCGCTCCTGGCGAGTTGATCCTCGACGAGATAGAGCGTCCTTTGCGCATCCAGTACGGTCAGGAAATTCTCATTTCCGCTGGCATAGAGGCGGCGTGCGACCGAGAGTGCCCGCGCTTCCTGCTCCCGCTCCTGCTTAAGATGGCGATAGCGGATCTGGGCCTTGGCGTAGGTCACCATCGCCGCCTCGACGTCACGCAGCGCGTTCAGCACATCCTGCTGGTAAGTCGCCTGGGCCCGATCCGTCCTGGCCTGCTCGGCCTGGATCCGGAACCTGGTGCGACCCGCGTCGAAGATCAGCCAGTTCATGGAGGGACCGACCTGATAATACAGGCTTGCGCCGGTCAGGAATTTCGACGCGTCCAGGCTTTCGATTCCGGTGACGCCGGTCAGCGAGAAATGCGGATAATAATCCGCCGTCGCCACGCCGATCTTCGCATTTTCCTGCTGAATTCGCCGTTCCGCAGCACTTACATCCGGGCGCCGCAGCAACAGGTCCGACGGCAGGCCAAGCGGCGGATCCGGGTCCAGCGCCGGTAACGGCCGTGGCTGTTCAAGCTGGGTCAGAAGGTCTTCCGGCGTGCGGCCCACCAACGCGCCGATCCGGTAGATCGCGCCGCGAATGTCCGCCTGCAAGACTGGAATATCGGCCTGCGTGCCTTCGACCTCCGCGTTCGCGCGCAGGGGATCGAGTACCGGCGCCAATCCCGCCTTGAGCTGGACCGTGGTGATCGCCAGCGCGTCCTGCTGGATCACCAGGTTACGCCGCGCGACATCCAGCTGTTCCTGCATTCCGCGCAGGTCCATGTAGGTGCGGGCGATTTCGGCGGCCAGGGTCAGGATCGCGTCGCGCCGATCCTCGATCGCGGCTTCATAGCCCGCGTCGCTGGATTCGATGCCGCGCCGTATGCCGCCGAACACGTCGATTTCCCACGACGCATCGAACCCGGCCTGGAACAGATTGCTGTGAACGCCGCGCCCCAGGCCGCCCGGCGGCACGCCGACCGGCAGGTTCTGGCTGCCCAGATTGCGTTTGAACGCGGCATCCGCACTCGCATTTGGCAGTAGCGCGGTGCCGGAAATACCCACCATGGCACGGGCCTCGCGCACGCGGGCGTTGGCTTGCGCGATCGTGGGCGCGGACTGCAGGGCCGCGTCGATCAGACGATTCAGCACCGGATCGTGGAAGCTGGTCCACCAGGCAGCACCATCGTCGGGCAGCGGGCGGGCGCGGCTTTCCGTGCTTTCGGCGAAGCGGGTGGGCAATGACGACCGTGGGGGGGGATAATCGGGGCCCACCGTGCAGGCACCGGTAACGACCAGCAGGCAGGCGGACAGAAGGGCGCGAGAGATCGAGCTAGACGACAGCGCGTTCATCGTGCCCTCTTATTCGAACAGGCCGAGCCAATGTGGGTGCTGCCCGAAAAACACTTCGGTCTCCACCGACATGCCGGGAGAAATCCGGCGCAGGATTTCGGGTTGTTCATCGAAGACGATCTTCACCGGAACGCGCTGTACTACCTTGATGAAATTGCCAGTGGCATTCTGCGGCGGCAACAGTGCGAAGCGTGAGCCGGTACCCGGCTGTAGGCTATCGACATGGCCGTGGAGATACCGTTTGGGAAACGCATCGACCCGCACCAGGACTTTCTGGCCAGGACGCATGCGTGTGACCTGGGTTTCGCGATAATTTGCCACCACATAGGGCGCGTCCGGGACCAGGACGAACAGAAGCTGCCCAGGTTGCACGAAATTGCCGGGCTCGACGAGCTTGTTGGCCACAGTTGCATCGCGGTCGGCATAAATCCTCGTATAGGACAGGTTCAACTGCGCCTGTGCGAGGTGGGTCTTCGCCTGCAGCACAGTCGCCTGCGCCGTCACGATGTGGCTCCGCGCCAGCACAAGCTGCGCCTGCGCGGCCTGGATCGCGACCTGATCCGCCAGCACCTCGGCCTGCGTCGCCTGTCGTTGCGCGGTGGCGTCATCGACGCGCTGGGTAGAGACGGCGCGCACGTCGGTCACGCTGCGCAGGCGCTTCAGCGTGATGTCGGCGAGGGATTCGTGGGCCTGCGCGACTTCCAGGTCGGCCTGGCGCTGGTGGACGGCGGTCGTGGCCACCTCGCCCTCGTCACGCGCTTCTTTCAGACGTCCCTCGGCGGCCGCGACATCGGCCTGCGATACGGCGACCTGCGTCTCATAATCGCGGGGATCGAGTTGCAGCAACAGGTCGCCCGCATGTACCCGGCTGTTGTCATCGATATAGAGATGCGCCGCATAGGCGGGCACCTTGGGAATGACCGACTGGATATGCGCCTCGACATAGGCGTCGTCCGTTTCTTCCTCGAAATAGCTTGGCACGAAGACGTAGATCGCGCCGGCAAGCACCAGAACACCGATCACAGCCGCGAGGACGAGCATTTTCGGGCGTGTGGCGGGCTGGGGGCTGGGAGCTTGCGTCGCGGGAGCGGCAACCTGGGCGTTCATCGATTTCCTCAAGGAGATGTAAAGCGCATGAGCGCGGCCACGCTATTTTTTGACCACCGGCGTCGGCGGCATCAGCGGAATGACGAACAGCGTGATGACGGCGATGACCGCCATGAACGTGAAGGCGTCGGCGTAGCTGAGCGTTTCCACCTGCTGCCAGCCGGCATGCGCCAGCAGATCCAGCGCGCCCTCCTGCGCCCGGTGCGGGGTAAAGCCGTCACGGCCGGCCAGCGTCTGCGCGCCCACGCGCATCCACTGCTCCGTCGTTCCCTGGCCGGCGCGCAGGGCTTCATACAGGCGTGAGGAATGCAGCGTCTCTCGCTGCTCCAGCAGGATCGTCAGCAGCGCCACGCCCAGCGACGCACCGAACTGCCGGAATGTCATATAGAGCGTAACACCATCGAGAAATTTCTCGTCGCTGACACGCGACATCGTGCCGCTGCCGACGCTGGGCAGGAAGATCGCCTGACAGGCGCCATACAAAATCAGGGCAGGCATGTAATAGGCGGCGGGCGTATCGGCCGTCATCAGCCGGTTCAGAAGCAGCATGGAGACCGACAGCAGTATCATGGCGATCGCCAGCGCCTTACGCTGGCCGGTCCGGCTGAGAAGCTGGCCGCTCACCGAGCGCACGACCGCTGCCGCCACGGCATATGCAGCCATCAGCCGGCCCGCCTGTGACGCGCTGAGGGTCTGGGAGGCCGCACCGCGCAGGAATTCGGGCAGCACGAACAGGCTGCCGGACAAGATCATGCCGGTGAAAATACCCAGCGCCGCCGCAGACAAGACCAGCCGGTCCCGCAGCACCGTCAACAGGAGGAGCGGGTTCCTGTTCCTGGGGTGCAACTGCCATAGCAGGAACAGAACCAGCGCACCGACGCCCAGCAATGCCAACGTCCGGATATGCGACGATGCGAACCAGTCGTCGATTTCCCCACGGCTTAACAGGATCTGCAAGGACGCAACGGCGACCATCAGCAGAATCATGCCCTGCCAGTCGCTGGTTCTGAGTCGCTCGGACGTGAAGGGCGGGCAGGGCGGATAATAGCGCGCCAGCAGCCAGATCGCGCCGAGCGCAAACAGCAGAGCGGGGACGAAGATCAAGCGCCAATTCAAATATTCGGCGATCAACCCGCTGACGATCAGCCCGGTAGCGCTGGACAGGGACAACAGGATCGATGCCCGCATCATGTTGCCGCTGCGATGCGGCCTGGGCAGGACGATATAGATCGTGCTGCGCCACCAGGTGATCAGCGCGCTGGCCGCGAACCCCTGCACCACCCGGCAGATCAGCAACGTCTCCAGTCCCGGCGAAATCATGCAGCCGACAGAGGCCATGGCGAAGAGTGCTACGCTGCCGATCAGATAGCGCTTGGGGCCGAAATGACCCGCCATCCAACCAGATACTGGCACGCCCAGGAACAGCGCCAGACTGTAGGTGGTCAGGATCCAGCTCGCCTGGTCCAGCGAGACGCCCAGCGTTCCCGTCAGGTCCACCAGAACGAGGTTCATGCTATCGGCGACATAGAACTCCATGCCCGTCGCCAGACCCAGCCCGAGCAGCAGCATGCGTTCCTGATGGGATGTAGGGCTGCTAGGGGCGGCGGACTGGACCATGGCGACGGGCTCCTGGAAGGGCGTTGGAACGGCAGAGACAGGTGCCCGACGACGGCCCAGCCTTCCGGACGATTGCGCGTGATGGATTCACGAAAGGACGACCGTCCTTGCCATGCGCCATTACCTTGGGGACCCGAGGATGAGGACCAGCTGCTCGATGCCCGCGCGCCAACGGAGGATCTCCAGAAACTCCTTCCGTTCTCGCCTCTCCATCCAGGAGACTTGTTTCTCCCAGATGACTGACGAAACCGGCACCTGGATAGTCGGAGCGGCATAGGATTCGTATACAATCGGAAGCCGCGCGTGCCATGGAAGCATGACGACCGGCCCGCGCGGCCATAGCCGCCAGTCAGATCGACAATCGAGCAACATGAAGATGGAGCTTTTCCCGTAAGGTCATGGGTGTTGGGCGCCGCAGCGCATCTCTACCACGCGTTTTCGGACCCATTCTTGTCGATTTTGATGGTTGTTTGAACGTTTGACGCAGACGCGGCCCATACGCACACCGTATCCGCAGACAGTATGGTCGCCATTTTAATGCGTAAGGGTCATCGCTGCGTGTGCCTGGCTTAATGTAATTATTGGAACCAATGAATTTCTTTCATTTCCATTTAAATACGGATGACGACGGCGTATCTCTTCCCCTGTAGCAGGCCAATACGGGCCGGGAGGTATCAGATGATAGACGTCAGATCATTCGCAAGCCTGGGCGGAGCCGATCATGGCTGGCTGAAGGCGAAACATCATTTCTCCTTCGCGGGATATCACGATCCGGAGCGCGTGCATTGGGGAGACCTGCGGGTGTGGAACGATGACACCATCGCGCCGGGCACGGGCTTCCCCGCCCATCCGCACCGCGACATGGAAATCATCACCTATGTCCGCAAGGGGGCGATCACCCACCAGGATAATCTGGGCAACAAGGGCCGCACCGAGGCCGGCGATGTGCAGGTGATGTCCGCTGGCACCGGCATCACACACAGCGAATACAACCTGGAACCCGGCGAGACCCAGATCTTCCAGATCTGGATCATCCCCACCGCACAAGGCAAGGCGCCAAGCTGGGGTGCGCGTCCGTTCCCCAGGGAGAACCGGGCCGGTCATTTCGTCACCCTGGCCTCGGGGTATGAGAGCGATGCCGATGCATTGCCGATCCGCGCCGATGCCCGCGTCCTGGGCGCGACGCTGAAGGCCGGGCAGATCGCGGAATATGCGCTCGGCACCGAACGCCAGGCCTATCTGGTACCCTCGACGGGGGCTGTGGAGATCGACGGTGTGCGGGTCGACACCCGTGACGGCGCCGCGATTTCGGAAACGGCAACCTTGCGGGTCAAGGCGCTGGAAGATTCCGAGATCGTCCTGGTGGATGCCGCCTGATCCGTGCGACTGGACCATCGCCCGCGAGCCCCCGTGCTAAAAACACGGGGGCATTGGGCGGTGGTTTGTCGATTGTCCGTTAGCCCATCGATGCGCCCAGTCTCCGGCCGTATGCGGCGATCGCGTGGCCGGCTACGAGGCGCTTGCGTTCATATCTGATCAAGGCCTGATCCAGCGGTGCGCCGGCCAGGGCGTCGACCAACGCAAGGGCGTCTCCGGCGGCCTTTGCCACCCCCATCGCGGTATGGGGCCGGACGACGAACGCGGCATCCCCCAGCAGCAGCAGGCGGCCTCGCACCATTCTCGGGGTCTCGAAATCGAAGATCGCCTGAATGAAGGGCATCGGTTCCGCCAGCATGGCCTCTAGAAACTGCGTTGGGAGTTGCTGCCGCCCGGCCGCGACGAGCGCCGCGCGGGCAGCGTCGCTGATATGCCCCCGCGACAACGAATAGGGATGGGTCCGGCCATCCCTGTCGGTCAGCACCGACGCGAGGTCCTCGGCCCGCCGATACCAGACCCAGTTATAGCGCCGGCGACCAGGATCGGTCTCTCCGTCGGGGCCGGGCACGAGATAGCCCAGCGCCTGTGACCGAGGGATGGTGTAGAAGGCGAAGCGGTCGAGCAATGTTGCCGCCGCCGCTTGGGGCAGGGTGGTCTCCGGGATCAATCCGCGCCAGGCGACATAGCCCGCATAGCGCGGGGCGGTATCCGCCTCGATTACGGCGGGCCGGACGATTGACCCGATCCCGTCGGCACCGATCACCAGATCGGCGGAGACCCGGCTGCCGTCGCTGAACTCCAGCCACGCCATATCCGCCGCCTGCCCGACCGCGACGACCGGTCGCCCGACCGCATAGTCGCCGTCTTCAAGGCGGGCGCGCACGCCGCGGTAAAGATAGTCCCAGGAGATCTGCATCTGCGGCATCGTCCGGCGCGCGACGATCATGCCCGCGCGGTCGAGAAAGATGCGCTCGTTCGCCATGACGCCGACCTGCATGGCGTGCGAGAGGCCGATGCGGCGCAGGAGGGAGGAAAGCTGCTCCTGGACCACGAGACCGGCGCCGCGCCCTTCCAGCCCGGAGTGGGAACGCTCGTAGATCCTCACCGCGTGCCCGGCCTGGCGCAGCAGCACGGCCGCGAAAAGGCCCCCAAGGGAGCCTCCGACGATCGCTACGCGCATGATCAGTCCCCGCGTCTCAGGCTAGCAAGCTGGAGGATCACGGCGGTCGCCGCCAACCCGCTGCCCAGCAGGGAGACCGCGGTCCATCCCGCCGTGGCCCATGCCGTAGTCGCCACGGCCGAGCCTGCGGCCCCGCCCAGGAACATGGCCCCCATGAAGATGGTATTGAGCCGCGCGCGGGCCTCTGGCCGCAGGGCGTAGATCACATGCTGGTTCGAGACCAGCGCGCTCTGCACGGCGAAATCGAGCAGGATGACACCCGCCACCAGGCCGGCGATCGAGGTCCACAGCCCGAACACTACCCATGATGCCAAGGTCAGCACGGCGCCCAGCGCGATGACCCGGTGCGGGCCGTAGCGATCCGCCACACGTCCCGCCACGGGTGCGGCGAAGATGCCGACCGCGCCCACAATACCGAAGAGGCCGGCGACGTCCGCCCCCAGGCCGAAGCGCGGTTCCTGCAACCGGAAGGCCAGGATCGTCCAGAAGATCGTGAAGGCGGCGAACAGCAGCGCCTGGGTGACGGCCGCCAGTCGCAACGCGCCGAATTCGCGCCAGATATGGACGAGCGACCGCATCAGGGCGCCATAGCGGAGGCCCGGCTGCGGATGGCTGCGGGGCAGGCCGGCTGCCATCAGGGCCCCGGCCGCGAGCGCCATCGGCACGCCCAGCCAGAACATGGCGCGCCAGCCATAATGGGTCGCGACGAAGCCGGCCAGCGTCCGGCTGAGCAGGATTCCGCCCAGCACCCCCGACATGACGGTGCCGACGGTGGCCCCGCGCCGTTCGGGCGCCGAAAGATGCGCCGCGAACGGCACGATCTGCTGGGCGACGGTGGCCGAAATGCCCAGTAGCAGCGACGCCAGAACCAGCAGACCGGCACTGGGCGCCAGGCCCGCCACCGCCAGGGCTATCGCGACGATGGCGAACTGGACGATAATCAACCGCCTGCGCTCGATCAGGTCGCCCAGCGGCACAAGCAGGAACAGGCCGACCGCATAGCCGAACTGCGTGGCCGTCGGGATCAGACCCGCCATGTCGCCGGGAAACGCATGTTCGATCACGCCGAGCATCGGCTGGTTGTAATAGATGTTCGCGACGGCGACGCCCGCTGCGACCGACATCGCAAGCGTCGTCCCCAGACTGAGTGTTCTGGTGCCGGGCGTCGCGGTCGCAGGTGGATGCGAGGCGGTTGGCGCATATGTCGACATGACGGGTCTCCCGATGAGTCAGGCCGTGGTGCAAGGGACAGGTCGAGAGCGCCACGGGCATCAGTTCCAGAGCCCGACATCTAGATGAATATCCATGCGTGATGTAGTTATACGAAGATATATATCGGCATAACGATTGGAGATATAATGGAGTTGGAAAGGCTTGCCGTGCTCGTCGAGGCCGTACGCACGGGCAGCCTCGCCGCCGCTGCCCGTCGGCTTGGCCTCTCGCCGATGGTTGCCACGCGCCGGCTTGCCGCGCTGGAGGACGACCTTGGCGTCCGTCTCATGCATCGCACCACGCGCTCGATCGCTCTGACGCCGGAAGGCGAAGCATTCCTGCCCCATGCCCAGATGCTGCTGGAAGACGCCGCTATCGCCCGCGCGAGCATCAGGCCCGTCGGGGACGGTATTTCGGGCGTGCTGCGGGTCACCGCCTCTTTTCCCTTCGGGCGCAAGATCCTCGGGCCGCTCATCGTGGACCTGATGCGCGCGCATCCGGATCTGCGGGTCGATCTTCTGCTCAGCGACAGCATCGTCGATATCGTCGCGCAGGGAATCGACGTCGCGGTGCGGATCGCGGTGCTCCAGGAGAACGGCCTGATCGCCCAACGTGTCGGCGAGAGCCCGCGCGGCCTCTTTGCCGCCCCCTGCTATCTCGCGGAACAGGGAATGCCGCGGACGGTCGCCGACCTCGCGCACCATCAATGCCTGCTTATTACAGGCACATCGCACTGGGATTTCTCACGTTCGGGGAGCAGGCGGGTAAAGGCGGCGGGCCGCTTCACCGCCAGTTCGGTGGAGGCCTTGCAGCAGGCGTGCCTCGGCGGCCTCGGCATCGCCAATCTTTCGACATGGTACGTGCAGGATGAGATGCGCCAGGGTCTTCTGGTCCCGATCGAACTCGCCGATGGGGCGCCCGAGCCATTATCGATCTGGGCGGTTTATCCGACCCGACGCCTGGTCCCGCCCAAGGTCCGCGCCTTTGTCGGGGCTCTTGCGGCCCGATTGCAGGAGGTCCAAAGGCTGGCATAGCGGCCGCTGCAGTCCGCACCGATCGCTAGGCCGCGCCGGCCTGCGCCTCACCGGCTTTCGCGAAGCAGGGCCTCCACATCGTCGTCCGCGCGCGGGCGAAGCAATTCGAACATGGCGTCGCGTTCGACGGCCAGGTAATCCCCTTGCCGTCCCGCGCGCAGCACCGGCACGGCACCTGCGGTATCGTATATCCCGTCATGCAGCAGGTCGCGGCGGATATGCACCGCGACGACTTCCCCCAGGACAAGCCAGCTTTCCACCGCCTGCCCGTCCGCCCCCTGGAGCTGGACGATCTGCGTCAGCCGGCATTCGAAATGAACGGGGCTCTGGGCGATCCTGTCCACTCGGACCGTTCGGCCCGGTAGCCGCGCGAGCCGCGCCAGGTCGAACTCGCTCTGTCCCTTCGCGACGGCAGCCGAGGTGACGTTCATCTGGCGCACCAGGTCGCGTGTCGTCAGGTTCCAGACAAATTCGCGGGTCTCGGCGATATTGGCCACGGTGTCCTTCCAGCCGATGCTGGAAAACCCGATGATGGGCGGATGATAATTGAACGCGTTGAAGAAGCTGTAGGGCGCCAGGTTGAGGCGGCCGCCGCCGTCCACCGATGAAATCCAGCCGATCGGTCGGGGGCCGACGATGGCGTTGAATGGGTCATGCGCCAAGCCATGCCCGGCAGCGGGTTCATAGGAATAAAACGCGTCTTCCGCCATGCGACGGTCCCCTTCCTGCTGCGTCATTCGTCCCAGACAAGAATGCGCTGCCGACCGCCCTCGTCTACGATGGCCAGTCTTTCGGCTCCGGGGACGTCATGGCGGGCGAGCTTCATGGACGGGATCTCTTGCTGGTTGGATGGTGCGTCACGACGCGTCTTCGCGCATCCTCCCGCCCCGGTGCCGGACATGGCATGGTGTCGAACACGGTTTGTACGCGGCGGAGTGCAGCCTGTCGACGGGGATACGTCAGAAGGCATGACGCCATGGGGAGGGCACGAACGCATAGGCGCCATCCCGCGCGCGACCGACATAGCCGAATCCGGGGAAGTCCAGATGCATGCCCGCGACCATCATCCGGTCCGTCGCGACCCTGTCGAGCATTCGCCTGCGCGTCGCCATGGTCTGGACGGGGTCCACATCGAAACCAACGCCCCATTCCGGATGCACGAACTGGAGATGCGGCAGGTGGATGATGTCCCCCCAGATCAGAAGCTGGCCATCGCCGGACGCGACCAGCAGCCCCGTGTGACCGGGTGTATGGCCGGGGAGTTCCTGCGCGATCACGCCCGGACTCACGGCCTGTTCGTCCCGCTCCAGCAGAGTCGTGCGCCCCGCATAAGCCGCGACCGCCTGTCGGGCCGACTGAAACAGGAAGCGCTCGAACTCTGTCCCCTGCGCCATGTTGGCGTCGTCCGACCAATAAGCCAGTTCCCGCTGATGCAGGACCAGTTCGGCGTTCGGGAAGGCCGCCGTGCCGTCCTGCGTCGTCATCCCGAGAATATGGTCCGGATGCAGATGCGTCAGAAACAGCACGTCGACGGACGCCGGATCGATGCCGGCCGCGCGAAGATTATCACGCTGCTTGCCAGCCTGCGGACCAAGGCCTCCGCCCGCTCCGGTATCGACGAGCACCGTCCTCGTGCCCTGCCGAATCACATAGGTGTTGATCGCCATAGGCAGGTCGCCGGGTGGCAGAAACGCCGCCTGGGCCAGGCGTTCGGCCTCCTGCGGATCGGCATCCGGGACGATGGACAACGGAAACGTCGCATGTCCGTCGCTGACGGCTGTGACCTCCATGTCTCCCACCATCCATTTGAATAGCCCAGGAACCTGCAGGCGGGGGGAGGAAGCAGGCTTATCGGAGGTGGTGTTATCGATACTCATGGTGATCCTGGCATATCGAGTTGAGAGCAGGGCGCGGTGGCGCGCCTGCATCTGTTGGCGGGACCATCATCTAGACGAATATCGGATCGTGATGCAGTTATACTAACATATATGCCGTCATAACGATTTTAGATATAATATGGCCAGAAAGACTTAGCCGCTGGGCGAAGCTGCCCCGGCTGCCCGTCTCATGCACCGTGCCACACGGCCGATCGCATACACGGACGACAGGATATCTCCCATTATCGTCGTGTCCATGCGAATCATCCGGTTTCGGAAATGCGGATCTCGGCGGCGATTTGCTGCATGTCGAGTTCCTCTTCCATTTTTCTCAGCGTCTTGTCGTGGATGTCACCCGACCGGTGCAAGGTGATCAGCGCCATACGGCCGGCCTCGATCGCGGCCAGGATGACTTGAAAATGCGCGATTTCCTTGTGGCGATGCAGCTTCCGATCCTTGGCGAGCGCGATCGCCATTTACGTCCGATGGGTATATTGCTCGACGAGACGAGGATGTGATTGCGTGCCGTCAGGTTGCTGCGACATCGCGATGACCGCGGCCTGCTGCGCGTCGCTCATGCGTATCCAGGCCATGTCCTCGCTCTCCTGCCGGACCAGCAGGTCTTCCGCTCCGTTCAGTCGCAGGCAGCGTATCGCCCGTCCGAGAGTGCTGCCCTGCACCAGTACGGTGACAAGAATCACGGCAAACGCCGATACAAGAATCATATCACGGCCTGGCAGCGAATCCGGTAGCGACAATGCGGCCACCAAAGTTACGACCCCACGCATTCCTGCCCAGCTCATAAGCGCCGCTGTAGCGACCGAGGAGCGGCGTGCGCGAAAAAAACCAAACATTTGTATCGTACGCAGCAGGACATGAGAGCCCAGCAGCCAAGCAAAGCGCGCTATAATGACGGTTGCGACGACGATTGCGGCCGGAAGAAGCAGGGTATGAAGCCCGTCATCGACCGTGTGGATCCGCGCCAGCACGCCTTTCAGCGACAGGCCGATCATGATGAACAGAACCGATTCCATCAGGAATACGGTGATTTTCCAGAAGGCTTGGGCCCTCACGCGGGTCGCGGCGCTGAAGTCGGTGTGCTGGTGCCAGCCGACCAGAAGCCCGGCCGTGACTGTCGAGATCACCCCGGAGACATGCAGGCTCTCGCCGCCGATATAGGCGATCGCGGCCAGGAGGAACGTGGCGACAATGGCCAGTTCGCTGTCGCGTAACCGGCGAATCAGGAACAATCCTCCCTGGCCGATTATGTAGCCGACCACGACCCCGCCGATCGACAGCACGCAGAACGTGTTGATCGCGTCCGCCAGGCTGAATGCTCCGGTCAATGCGGCTGTAAGTGCAAAGCGGAACAGAACCAGGCCCGCCGCGTCATTCAAGAGGCTCTCTCCGCGCAGCAGGGCTGTGATCCGGCTTGGCAGGCTGACGCGTTCCAGCACGGCATCTGCCGCCACCGCGTCCGGCGGCGAGACGATCGCCCCCAGCGTGAAACAGACCGCCCATGGCAGTCCGGGCACCATCCATTTGGTGGCCAGACCGACCAGTAGTGTGGTAAAACCCACGGCACCAACCGCCAGCATGAGAATGCTGGACAGATTGGCGCGGAATTCGCGCCAGACTGTGAAATAGGCGCCGCTCATCAGCAACGGTGGCAAGAAGACGATCAGCACAAGACCGGGATCGATGCTCAGATCCGGCGTGCCAGGGATCAGCGCCAGGGCAATCCCGCCCGAGATCAAAGCGGCGGCGGGTGGCAATCGTAGCCGCCAGGCGACGAATTCGAGCAGCACCGCTGCCGCGACCAGACCCAGGAGGCTTTCATATTGGAAGACGGCCGGCATATGAGTGTGTCGGACTCCCTGAATCCACGTGCTGGAATGAGTAAGAGGCTTCAGTGCTACCGGCCGGATGCGCGTCGCCCAACGAGCCGGAAACCCAGTATTTCACTTTATTTTATCGCAAAAACCGATCAGCCAACATATATACTAACGTATAGAATGTAAGTGGCCTGATTTATGCAGAAAAACCATGATTTCGTTCCATTGGACGAGATTCTTCGGCTCTTGTCGCTTCACATCGCATCCGTTGACAGCATGACATGACTTCCCTGGTCCGGATGGACTCTGCAATGACGATCGAGGAAAAAATGTACGCTGGCGTCGAAAGGAACAAGAGGCAATATGGCGACGCCATAGCGCGCTCCTTTGGGCTGCCCGCCCAACAGAAACTCATCACGCGGTCGCTGAAAACCACTCAGATCGCAATCAGCCGTCTGAGTATTGGTGTGGAACAGCTTGGGATGAGCGCGCAAATACCAGTCGAGGATACCTTCGTTCTGGCGATGTACCTGACGGATCTTGAATACCATGAACTCTGGAGCGGGAATCGGCCCCTGTATCGACAGGGCTACAGGAAGGATTCGATCAGGATCGTCAACTTGATCGATGCGTTTTCAGCGCTTGTCACCGCACCGCATGAGGCCCTGACATTCTACATTCCCCGGCAATCCCTCGATGAGATCGCCGATGAAGCCGGCACGAAGCGGGTCAGCACCATCACCTTTACGCCTGGAATCATCGATCCTGCTATCGTGCATCTGTCACGCATACTGCTTCTGGCACTTGCTCGGCCGCAGGAAGTCAATACCCTGTTTCTCGATCATGTGACCCTGGCGCTCTGCAACCATCTCGTGGAGCATTACGGGGACCGTGCCCCGACACTACGGTGGAACAAAGGAGGTCTCTCTACACAGCAACTGGCGAAGGCAGAAGCTTACATGACAGAGAATATTGCGGACAATATCAGCCTTTCCGAGGTGGCTAGCCATTGTGGGCTCACTCGTGCACATTTTGCGCGCGCGTTCAAGGTCAGTACCGGTACCAGCGCGCATCAGTGGCTCCTCGATCAAAGAATATCGCGTGCCGAAGCCCTTTTATTGTCAAGCGAAGAGCCGATCAGCCACATCGCGGTCGCCACCGGGTTTGCCGATCAAAGTCATCTGACACGTGTCTTCTCACGGAAGAAGGGTATCTCGCCAGGCGCCTGGCGATGGCGGCATCGGCCCTGACGCCTCCTGGGCATGGATGCCCAGGTGACCGCTCGGAGTTGTTGCTGAATGGTCCGCGGCTGAGTCATAAATCCGTTTCAAATGCCGATAATGCTCGGCTGTGTCCAGGAGAGCTTTCCGATGCACGTGCCCGCACCATCCACAATGTCCGAAACCCCGGTTGTCATCATTGTCGAAGATGATACCAGGGTGCGTAAATCGCTCCGGAGTCTCCTGCGTTCGGCCGGTCTTCAGTCGATAGAATATGGTTCTGCATCCGATCTGCTCGACCAGAGCCTGCCCGCGGCCGAGCGCTGTCTGATATGCGATATCCGACTTCCGAATCTCAACGGCTTCGACCTGAAGGCGGCTCTTGAGCAACGCGGCGAGTGTGTCCCGGTGGTCTTCATCACGGCCCATGGAGATATCCCGATGTCCGTTCGTGCCATGAAAGGCGGTGCGATCGACTTTCTGGAGAAACCGTTCCGAAATCAGGAGCTGTTGGACGCCGTTACGGAAGCCTTGGCGGCCGACCGCCGCCGGCGAGAATCCGTAACGCGCCTCAGGGACCTCCACGCTCGGCTGGAAGCCCTGTCGCCGAGAGAGCGCGAGGTACTCAAAGGTGTCGGGGCAGGGCGTCTGAACAAGCAGATTGCAAGTGACCTCGGTTTGAGTGAAATCACGGTGAAACTCTATCGCGCCAACCTGATGCGTAAGATGAAAGCCAGGAGCTTCGCGGAGCTGATTCGGATCATCCAGACGATCGAGACCAGCGCGGGACCAGACCATACGCGCGTATGAGTATCGGAAAATCGAAAGAGGGCGCATGCTCAAGGACCCGGAACCCGGTTACGGCGAGCTCTCATAGCAGCTCGTAAGGATGTGGATTGGCACATGCCCCAATGATTGCGATCGTGGACGACGACGAGCGCGCCCGCGTTTCCCTGGGCAGTCTTGTCACGTCCCTGGGTTTCTCCACCTGCGCATTCGCGTCTGCTCGCGAGTGTCTCGACAGTGACTTCGAGTCGCTTAGCTGTATCATCTCCGACATACAAATGCCCGACGTCAACGGGCTGCAACTGGCCCACATGCTAAGAAGCAGGCCGAACTGCCCACCGATCATTCTCATTACCGCGTTTCCTCGGCCCAGCCTCATGAAACAGGCCGCGGCAGCCGGTGCGGCATTCTTTGTCGAGAAGCCACTAAGTCCTGGCATATTGCTGGATATTCTTTCGACGCTATCCATCAAAAAAGGCGCCTGATCGCTTTTCGTGAAGAAAGCGCCTGCATCGCGGTTGCGTCACCGCGTTGATGGCAATGAAAGCATGCAGGTCACCGTTCGCCTATTCCTCCTTCAGATGATCCCAGTGGCGAACGCTCTGGGGAGAGCGATCGTAATCACCGCACCGCCGGATTTATCGTCGTTGGCTATTTCGATTGTACCGTTATGTGCTTCTATAATTGATCGACAAATTGACAAGCCCAATCCCATGCCTTGCGCTCGCGTCGTATAGAACGTCTGGAATGCTTTTTCGAAACCGTCGGGCGAAAAACCCCCACCGGTGTCGCTCATTGTCAGCACGACTCGCTCGTGATTTGCCGACATTGTAAGTGTAATCCGCCTGAATGCCGGGTCGAAGGCATCGATCGCCTGTATTGCGTTACCCAACAGATTGACAATGACCTGTTGCAGAAGAATTCGGTCTCCCAGAACGAGGCTTCCCGGCACCTGCAATTCCTGAACGATGGTAATCCCGTGTGCTTCGGCATCGCCCTGCGCGAGCAGGACAGCCGTGCTGATCACTTGATCTACTGGGATTGGGGCATGTTCGGGTTTCGCTTTACCCAACAACGTATGCACACGCCGAACAACGGCGGCCGCATTTTGAGCAGCTTCGATGACGTCCGTCAGTGCCGCCCCGGCCTCTAACAGATTCGGTACCGGCGCACAGATCCAGCATTGAGCTGCCTGCGCGAAATTGACCACCGCGGCAAGCGGCTGGTTGACCTCATGGGCGATCGTCGCAGAAAGTTCGCCCAGGCTAGCGACACGCAGGGCCTGTTCCAGTTCGGCGCGCGTCGCCGCGATCATTGCCTCCATTTTCCGCTGTTCCCTGATATCGAGAATACATCCTGTCACCCGGTCGTATCCGGCTCCGGACGGGAAGCTCAACGCGACAATTGCCGTTACGTTCTCGCCGGTGGCTAATCGGAAATCCGATTCACAGACGAATTTTGTCTCGTCTCCATCAATCGCCAAGATGCAATGTTCGAATGTACTGTCGTCTTCTATAAGAAAATCACTGAGGTTTTTGAAGAAATCCGTTCGACTTGCGATATTGAACAGTTTCAGGGCCGCGTCGTTGGGATTCGATATCGTCACCGTCCGGCGCATGCGCGCCACGAAGTCTTTATTTTCTTTAATGTATTTCCGAATGTCGACGATGCCTTCGGCATGGAGCCGATTGAGCTCATGCTTCACCGCCCGGAAATCGTGTTCCCAGATACCGACCGCCAGCGTATCGAAGATCGTGCGATAGCGTTCCTCGCTCAAGCGTCCGAAGATGGCCGCCGTATCGCCCGTCAGATCGATATTGGCTTCGACGACCAGATCCGGGCGACCACCGGACCCGCGCACCGATTCCCATTGCACCAGCGCCGTAATGCTATGTCCGGACATGTCCTTTTGTTCCACATGCCCGGCCCAACGACCGTCCGACTCGAGCGTGGCCACGACATCGGCCAGGTCCATACTGAATGTCGTCTCCAATGTGGAACAGGCATTCATTCCGATGATCTTGTCGCGAGGCCATCCGTAAAGTCTTTCCGCCGCCCGGTTCCAGGCTCTGACCGTACCGTGCCGCTCGCGAACCGCCAATGCGACTGGCGCGTGGTCAAATGCCGATGTCTCATATGTCGGCCGTATCGCGTCTTCCCGCTGCTTTCGTCGCCACCTCAGGATCCGCACGGTTACGGCGAACACATTTCCGATTATCGAGAGGCTGAATCCTCCCAGAATGACGGCGTCGCGAATGGACATCCATGAGTGCCCAATTGATCTGTTCATATTATATTGAACACCACACCTCTACAGGCAGCGTCTTGTCGGATATTCTGGATTTTTGTCGAAAAGTGCCATATCCGGCCATTCGCCATTACTCCGGTACCACAGGTCGGCGTATGCAATATATCCTTTGGTATAGTTTTTTAGACCAAGGGCATAATATTGTCATTGATCCGGCGCGGGGGCAGTATCCCAAAGCGAATGGGACATCGTCTCGAAATAACGTAAAAACGCGATAATTCGAAATGTCGTCCATTCGTTTGTTTTATTGTTGCATGAAATGTCAATGATGAAGCAGGGTCAGGCATTGAATCAAAAACAACGGAAGAAGCGGGCAATTTTTTGCTGTTCGCAAAGTCGCGTTTGATTTGATCTGTATTGACAAGCCTTCCTGCTTCTCGCTCGTATTCTTCAGAAGGATGAATCCATGTCTATCCAGGCGACGCCTATCCCCGGAAAACTGCTTTTAACCCCCGTCGATCATCTCCTGATCATGATCGATTTCCAGTCTCAGATGTCGTTCGCGACCAAATCGATCGATGCCATCACGCTGCGTAATAATGCCGCGCTGGTGTCCGCGGCGGCGGCCGAATTCCATGTGTCGACCATCCTGACCACGGTGGCGGCCAAATCCTTTTCGGGACCGATGTTTGAAGAAATTACTTCGGCCTTTCCCGGGCAGGCGCTGTTCGACCGTACATCGATGAATACGTGGGAGGACGCCGCAGTCATCGCCGACGTCAACCGCATTGGAAAGACGCGCATCGTCCTGGCCGGTCTCTGGACATCCGTGTGCATCGTCGGTCCCGCCCTCTCGGCGATTGACCAGGGGTTCGAGGTGTATGTAATCGCCGACGCGTGTGGTGACGTTTCGACAGAGGCGCATGAACGTGCGATCGAACGCATTGTGCAGGCCGGCGGCCGTCCCATGACCTCGCTGCAATATCTGCTCGAACTGCAACGCGACTGGGCCCGGACGGACACATATGAGGCGACGACTGGTGTGGCCAAGAAATACGGCGGCGCCTATGGCCTTGGCGTGACTTACGCCAAGACGATGTTCGGCGCGCACGAAGGCTGAGCGCGTCGCGTTATTGGTTCCAGGTCGGGAGATCCCGCGTGAAACCCTATCTCGTATCCTTGCTTGCCGGCACGATCGTGGGGCTTCTCTACGGCCTCGTGAATGTCCGCTCACCAGCGCCACCGATCGTGGCGCTGGTTGGGCTTCTGGGCATCCTCATTGGGGAACAGATCGTGCCGGTCACAAAGCATTTCTGGCTGGGCCAGAACGTCGCGACCGCATCGCGCGTATCGGCCCCCGATACCGTATCGATGCAGCCAGGCTCCCTGCAGTTCGGTGCCAAGCCTCGCCCGGAGGCAGATCGCGACCGGACGACCATCTGAGCCTCCCAGCTTATATTAGGCGGAGACCGTCATGACCGCACCCGACTTGATCTTGTATAACGGCAAGATTACCACCCTCGACAGGGGCAATCCTGCCCCGGAGGCGATCGCCATTACCGAAGGTCGATTCAGCGCCGTCGGTGCCGAGCGCGATATCATGCCGAGCGCCGGCCCGACCACCCGAATGCTCGATCTTGGTGGCCGCCGCCTGATCCCCGGTTTGATCGACAATCATCTGCACATCATCCGGGCCGGTCTCAATTTCAATATGGAATTGCGCTGGGACGGGGTAAGATCTCTGGCCGACGCCATGAGCATGCTTAAGCGCCAGGTCGCCATCACGCCGCCACCGCAATGGGTGCGTGTCGTCGGGGGTTTCACTGAACATCAATTCGTGGAAAAGCGTCTTCCAACGCTCGATGAGATCAACGCGGTCGCGCCGGACACCCCGGTCTTCATTCTGCACCTTTATGACCGTGCCCTGCTGAACGCGGCCGCCCTGCGGGTTGTCGGCTACACGCGCGATACCCAAGATCCCCCCGGAGGGGAGATCCAGCGTGACTCATCGGGGACGCCGACCGGCCTGCTGCTGGCCAAACCCAATGCCGGCATCCTGTATGCGACATTGGCCAAGGGGCCGAAGCTTCCCTTCGATTACCAACTCAATTCCACCCGGCACCTGATGCGGGACCTCAACCGGCTTGGCGTGACCGGCGCGATCGATGCGGGCGGCGGCTTCCAGAATTACCCGGATGATTACGAGGTTATCGAAAAGCTCGCGGCCGACGACCAGCTTACGGTGCGTATTGCCTACAATCTGTTTACCCAGAAGCCGAAAGAGGAAAAAGAGGATTTCCTGCGCTGGACCAGTTCGGCGACATATCAGCAGGGTACAGACTATTTTCGTCTCAACGGCGCCGGCGAAATGCTCGTCTTTTCCGCCGCCGATTTCGAGGATTTCCGCGTGGCCAGGCCGGATATGCCGACGGAGATGGAAGACGACCTGGAAGGCGTGGTCCGCATTCTCGCCCAGAACCGCTGGCCCTGGCGCATGCATGCGACATATGATGAGACGATCGTCCGGGCGCTGGACGTTTTCGAAAAGGTCAACGCTGAAATTCCCTTCTCCGGCCTACATTGGTTCTTCGACCATGCGGAGACGGTGAGCGAGCGGTCGCTGGAGAGAATCGCTGCCCTCGGCGGCGGGGTCGCGATTCAGCATCGCATGGCGTTTCAGGGCGAGTATTTCGTCGAACGCTACGGAAACAAGGCAGCGGAAGCGACACCCCCGGTTGTCAGGATGCTTGAAATGGGCGTCAAGACCTCCGGCGGCACCGACGCGACTCGTGTAGCGTCGTACAACCCCTGGGTCTCACTCTATTGGCTGGTAACGGGCAAGACCCTCGGCGGCCTGCAACTCACTCCGACTCACAAGACGCTCGATCGCGAGACCGCCCTGCGCCTGTGGACCGAGAACACGACGTGGTTCTCCAACGAGGAGGGCAAGAAAGGCCGGATCGCGCCTGGACAACTCGCGGATCTCGTCGTTCTTGACCGGGACTATTTCGACGTGCCGGGCGATGAGATCCAGGATCTTTTCTCGGTGATGACGATGGTCGGCGGCAAGGTTGTTCATGGCAGCGACGTGTTTTCGTCCCTGGCCCCGCCGCTGCCGCCGGCCATGCCCGACTGGTCGCCCGTACGCACGTTCGGAGGGTATCAGTCCCGCTTCCAGGCTACGGACGCGGATGCCGGGTCAGTCGCCAGTCTGACGCGGTGCTGTGACAGCGCCTGCGGGATTCACGCCCACGATCACGCCCGCGCCTGGAACAGCCAGGGTCCGGTGGGTAACGATAAGTCCTTCTGGGGCGCGCTCGGCTGCTCTTGCTGGGCGTTCTAGAGATGATGTCAGCTTCATCACATGACGAACACCGGAAACTGTGCCTCGCCTTGGCATGGTTTGGATACCTAGCGCTCTGTTCGGCATATATCCTGGGGGGTGTCGACAAGATTCTTGATTTCCCGGGTGCCGTCGTCGAGACGCGGCACCTTGGTGTGCCCTTTCCGCTCCTGGCCACGATCGCCACCATCATCGTCGAGCTCCTCGGCTCTGCGTTGATCCTGTCCGGATGCTGGCGATGGTGCGGCGCGCTCCTGCTCGCAGGGTTCACCGTCGTCGCGAATATGCTGGCGAACGCGTTCTGGCGTCTGCCGGACGAGGCAGCCCGTACGCTCTCCGCCAATGCCTTCTTCGAACATTGGGGTTTGATCGGAGGCTTTCTCCTGATTGCGCTCCGATCAAGCTCCGGCTTCTCCCGTCCATTCTTGCCATGGAAAATTCAATGATGCGTCGTCTCTTCCTGGGCGTTACCCTGGCGACCGGTTTCGCCCTGGCCAGCGTGGCGCAGGCCCGCGTGTCCCAGCCCGACCTGGCCGTCGGTCCGCAATACGACACCACCCATGTGTATGTCGCGGCGTCGGATGTCGATCGGTTCGTCAGCAGCTTCCTGGGGACATTCGGCGGGTCCAGCACCAAGCAGGTCGTGGTCACGGTCACGCCGACGCCCAGCACGACAAGCTCGCAGCTGCTGCTGACGCCGGTCGGCACGCTTTCGGTATTCGGCTTCCGTACGCCGGTGCCTTTTCCATTCGGCTCCGAGCGGGATGGCTATTTCGTCACGGACCTCGATGAAGCAGTGAAGGCGGCGCGTGCGGACGGTGCCGAGGTCTATGTGGAGACATTCCCCGATCCGATCGGTCGGGACGCGCTCGTACGCTGGCCGGGCGATGTCACCATGCAACTCTACTGGCACACGGCTGCGCCTCATTATCCGGAACTGAAGACGACTCCCGAAAATCGCGTCTATATATCCCCCGATCGTGCAGACGCTTTCGTGCGGAGCTTCACCCGGTTCTCCCACGGGACCGTTACATCGGACGATCGCGCGGCGCCCGGTGTCGAAATCGGACGTCCCGGTGGCACCTTTCGGCGCATTCGCCTGCAGTCAAAATTCGGGCGCATCCTCGTCCTGGTAACGGACGGACATCTGCCCTATCCTTACGGTCGGGAGACCACTGGCTACGAAGTCGCCGACCTTGGTGGTACGCTCGACAAGGCGCGAGCGAACGGCGCGGAAATCCTCGTACAGCCTTTTACATCGGCCGATCGCAGTTCAGCACTCGTATTGTTCCCGGGCGGCTACATCGCCGAAATTCATGCCACTCAGCCCTGACGTGACGATCCATTTTCACTGTTTCCAAAGGCACGCTTTGCCTCGCCTTTGCGTGTTGGCACTGACGGCGTTGCCATGGTCCGTTGCCGCGTGGGCGGACGATCCGGAAATGCAGACGACGGGTATTATCACACGCGACGCCGCATCTTCGGACGCCGCCCCGCCCGCCGTGGCCACCACGCCCGTCCCGGCGCGTCCGTCCCCCCTCGGCCTGACACGATGGACCGAGGACTGGTCGGCGCTGGCCGATCCCGCATTGCGTACCGCGCCGCTCGACGGCTTGAAATACATTCCGTTCTCCCGATCCGATCCGTTCCCCTATCTGTCCCTGGGCCTGACGGTCCGAGAGCGGATCGAGACCAACGACGCGCCCGCGTTCGGCACGGGGCCCGCGAAGTCCGACACATATTTACTGGATCGCGTGCAGATTCACGCCGACTTGCACCTGGACAGGCACTGGCGCAGCTTTGTCCAGTTCGAGGACGCACGGGCCGTCGGCAAGACAATGCTGACTCCCGTCGATCAGAACCAGATCGATCTGCGCCTTCTGTTTCTCGAATATACTGGCAAGGTTGCAGGCGGTACCTTCAAGGCCCGGGTGGGACGGCAGGAGTTCGCGTTCGATCTCCAGCGATTCGTTTCCGTCCGGGATGGACCGAACGTGCGGCAGGCCTATGACGCCGTCTGGGCTGACTGGGAGCTAAAGCCCTGGCGTATTCTCGGCTTTGTCAGCCAACCCACGCAATACAGGGACGTCCGGTATTTCGACGATTATTCCACCCCGCATCAACGATTCAGCACTTTGCGCGTCGAACGTCATGTGGGCGGTACGAATTCCATTTCTGCCTATTACGCGTTGCTTCAGCAGGATGGCGTCCACGACCTGGATGCGTCGGGACGCGAAAACCGGCATGTCTTCGATGTCCGCAGCGCCGGCCATTGGCACGCGTTCGATTGGGACCTGGAGGCAATGGGTCAGTTTGGAACGATGGGCGGCAAGAGGGTACGTGCATGGGCCTTCGGAAGCCGGACCGGGTATACGATCGACACGCTTCACTGGAAACCATGGTTCGGCATGCAGATCGATGGTGCGTCCGGAGATACGAAGGCCGGGGACCGTACGGTTGGGACATTCAATCCGCTGTTTCCGAATGAATATTACTTCAACCTTGGCAGCTACAACACCTATGTGAATATTTTCCACGTCAAACCTATCGTGTTGGTACGTCCAGCACCACGGCTGGCGGTCATGGCCGCCGTCGGCCTGCAATGGCGCATGACGACAGCCGATGCGATCTACACGGTGCCGAATATCCCCGTTCCAAACACGCGTGGGCGAGGGCATCTGTGGAGTGGTTTATACGGGCAGGTTCGGTTGGACTATACGTTTACAGCCAATCTTGCCGGTGCGATCGAGGCCGTCGACTACGCGGCTGGTGATACGATCCGACAGGCCGGTGGCCATGACAGCCGCTATCTCGGTACTGAATTGCGTTTCGGGTGGTAGGTCCGGCGATCGTGCTCGATTGAAGCGCGGATTCTTCGCCACGGGATCATCCATATACCACGGTATAGGCAGAAACCGCGCGGCCGGTCGCGTAAACATCTTACTTATACGAAATGTTCCGAATCACCCCTGCCAGCACGGGGCACTCATCGCAGCCCAGAGGAATATCGATACCTGCAAAGCCTGCGCTATCCGCATTGACGACGACTGCCGGTGCTCCGTGGCCGGACAACCAGAACAGCGAAAGCGCCGGTCTCCGAGCTCCGTTGCCGATGCGGGACCACCGACTGCTGGAGCCGCCGCAATGTGGGGCGTACCGCCAGAGATCGTGGACCGGAAGGTCGGCCATTTCGCGAAGGTGATGGCCAGATCGGGAAGAAGCACGGAAGGCTACAATGAAAGCAGAAGGATGCTATAATATGATCAAGCTATTTTCGCGCGACACGCTCCTGCTGATCGCCCGCCTTGCGCTGGCCATGCTGTTCCTTGTCATGGGCTGGGGCAAGCTGGTCGATTATTCCGGCACGGTTGCCTACATGGCCCAGACGCACGCCCCGCTTCCGGCGGTCGCCGCAATTGTCGCGATCGTGATGGAACTGGGCATCGGCGCGGCTCTCGTCACCGGCTTTCTGGTGACGCCGCTCGCCGGCATCCTCGCCATCTATGCGGTCATGACGGCCTTTATCGGACATCATTTCTGGACCATGGACGGCGCGCTTCGCTACGATATGACGATCCATTTCTACAAGAATATCAGCATTGCCGGGGGGCTGCTCGCTCTCGTCGCCGCTGGACCCGGCCGCTTTGTGCTGCGACTGCCGCATCGTGACTCGGGTCTTGCTATCGCCTGAGCACGATACGCGCAACCACAACACGGATCCAGAACAGGAACCGACATCATGGCGACCCTCACGACCTGCGGCGGGACCGGGCTTTATTACAAGAACTGGGGCACGGGTCAGCCCGTCCTCTTCAGCCACGGGTGGCCGCTGAGCGCGGATATGTGGGACGCCCAGATGCTGTTCCTGGCCGAACGGGGCTTTCGGGGCATCGCGTTCGACCGGCGTGGTTTTGATCGATCGAGCCTGCTCCTGCTTGGGGCTGTGAGGCCATTTTATGAAGACGTCGGACCATCCGGTCGGTCCCGAGAAGGCCGTGTTCGAGGGTATTCGACGCACCGCACGTGTTCGTGTTGACGTACAAGGATCAGCTTAACGCCGACCTTCTGACCTTTTTGCAAGCATAAGGAACCGTCATGTCAGAGCTTTTCTCCCCCGTTCGCCTTGGGGATCTTCATCTCAGCAACCGCATTGTCATGGCACCCATGACCCGAGCCCGGGCGGCGGACGATGGTATTCCGAACGCTTCCGCCGCCGAATATTACCGGCAACGTGCGGGAGCGGGTCTCATAATTACCGAGGCCATCAACGTCGGGCCACTCTCGGCGGCATTCGAGCGCGCGCCGGGATTATGGACGCCAGAACAGAGTGCCGCCTGGCAGGCGATTGTATCGAGTGCCAAAGCCGGGGGCGGCTGCATGGTTGCCCAGCTTTGGCATGCCGGCAGGGCGGGGGCTCGTGGAATTCTGGCCGGGCGGGAGCCGCTTTCCCCATCGGGGGTCAACCATGATCTCGGCGAGTTGCAGGTTTGGGGGCTTCTGCAAAACGGTGCGTATGTTCGGATCAACGCGACGCATTCTCGCGCGATGACGCATGCCGACATCACGCACGCTATCGACGAGTATCGCATCGCTGCGGCGAATGCGCGCGACGCCGGCTTCGATGGTGTCGAAATTCACGCGGGGAATGGGTATTTGCCCCATCAGTTCCTGTCTCCCGGCACCAATCGGCGAACCGACGCATATGGTGGTGACGCAACTGGCCGAGCGAGGTTTCTGCGTGAAATCCTGGCAGCCGTCGGGCAGGTCGTTCCCCTGACACGCGTCGGCATTCGGCTGTCACCCTATGCAGATTACAATAATGTCGCCGACCCGGACCCCGACGAGACCTATGCGTCCCTGGCAACGTGGCTGAATGGCGCCGGCCTTGCGTATGTGCATCTTGCCGACACGAATGCATGGACCGGCGCTCCCGATCTCGCGCGGCTCCTGGCTCTTTTCAAGCCCCGCTACACAGGGCCCCTCATCGTCAATGCGGGACTCTCCCCGGAACACGCGGCGGCGTTGGTTGCAGAGGGAAGTACGGATGCCGTCGCGTTCGGCCGTCTTTTCATCGCGAACCCCGATTTGCCGGAGCGGATGCGTCAGGGTGGCCCTTATAATGACCTCCGTCATGTCGGATTGTACGGCGGTTCGGCGGTCGGCTATACCGATTACCCGTTTCTTACGCATGACGACGGCGCCAAGGCGGCGGTGTGACCACCGATATGGTCCATGACGGTCAATCCGGCTTACCGGCGCACTCCATGGCAAAGAAAGCGGCGAACAGAGCATGCCCGTAACCTTGAAAGCCGGCTTGATCGTGGCGTTGGGCATTGGGGTGGTCATGTCGGGCGTGGCAATCGGGCTGGTCTATAAGCCGCCGATCGCGACGGCGGTCCCACCCGATCCGCGCGCTTTTCCCGTGCCTCTGATAGAGCGCGGCGCCACGCTCGCGATGATCGGAGACTGCGTCGTGTGCCACACGGCCGAACGCGGTGTGCCCTATGCGGGCGGCAGACCGCTGGCCACGCCGTTCGGGACGCTTTACGCGACGAACATAACACCGGACCAGGCAACCGGCATCGGCTCATGGTCGTTCGCGGCGTTTCGGCGGGCAATGCGCGAGGGCATATCGCGCGACGGCAGCCACCTTTATCCGGCGCTGCCTTATGAACATTTCACGCATGTGACTGATGACGACCTCATGGCGCTCTATGCATTCCTGATGACGCGAAGGGCGATACGGGCACCGGCTCCTCACAACGAGCTGGTTTTTCCGCTCGGTTTTCGTCCACTTCTTGCGGGATGGAATCTGCTTTTTCTGCATCGGGGTCCATTCGTCGTCAAACGGGGCGAAAGTGCCGAATGGAATCGAGGCGCCTATCTCGTTGAAGGGCTCGGCCATTGCGGGGGATGCCATACGCCCCGCAACCTGGCCGGCGGAGAGGAACGGCACCGCGCCTTCGCAGGCGGCGTCGCGGAAGGGTGGAACGCCCCGGCGCTCGATCCTTCAAACCGATCTCCGCATCGCTGGACCGTTCAATCCCTCTACACATATCTCCGTACTGGCATCGATGCCGGACACAGCGCCGCCGCAGGTCCGATGGGACCGGTCAGTTACGATCTCTCCTCCGCTCCCGATGCCGATGTCAGAGCCATTGCTGTCTATGTCGCGTCATTGATGCGGCATGGCCACGATGATGACGGGGGGGCTGGGCCCGTGGATATGAAAAGGAAGGCAGAAGACGCGCATCCGTCCGGCGCCGCGTTGTTTGCCGGCGCATGCGGCGGTTGTCACGGGGAGGGAGCCCCCATGGTATCGCAAGGCCGCCCGTCCCTGTCGTTGGTCAGCGCAATCCAGG
The DNA here is from genome assembly GCF_013376155.1 of Nguyenibacter vanlangensis. Lineage (GTDB taxonomy): Bacteria > Pseudomonadota > Alphaproteobacteria > Acetobacterales > Acetobacteraceae > Gluconacetobacter > Gluconacetobacter vanlangensis. The sequence goes on along the minus strand of NZ_JABXXP010000001.1, from coordinate 45,154 downwards.
AAGACGATCCACGCAATATGTTGCAGGCGATTCTTCAGGGGATACACCCTCTCTCGGACACGCGCGGCCCCTATATGCCGGCCTTCTCGAGCGATCTGAACGACGGTCAGATCGTGGAAATCGCGGCTTATCTGCGCGCCAGATATAGCACGCGCACACCATGGACCCAACTTGAAGCGGCCGTCATGGCGGCGCGCGGAGCGGGGGCGAAGCAATGATCCTGACAGTGAATATCAATGGCGTCGACCACGCTCTCGATGTCGATCCATCTACGCCGTTGTTGTATGTGCTTCGCGACGATCTGCAGCTGAATGGCGCGAAATATGGATGCGGCCTGGGACAGTGCGGCGCCTGCACTGTGCAGGTCGACGGCAGGGCCGTATTTTCATGCCTGATGCCCATTGCCGCGTTGGACGGAAGGCGGGTCCGGACGGTCGAAGGGTTGGGATCGATCGACAATCCCGGTCCAGTGTAGCGGGCCTTCGAGGCTGAACAGGCCGCACAGTGCGGGTATTGCATCGCCGGAATGATCATGCGCGCCTAGGCATTGCTCGATCGCACGCCTTCGCCGACCGATGCGCAGATCCGCGCGCATATGCAGACCAATTTATGCCGCTGCGGCACCCATATGCGCATCCTGCGCGCGGCCAGACGCGCGGCGGACAGCGCGGAAGCTGCCACGGCCACGCGTCGGGGGCCATTGGAATGAGCATTTTGAATGCTGCTCCGCCCCTGTCGCGCCGCTCTTTCCTCGGTGGTGGCGCACTTGTCGTCTCCTTCGCGATAACGCCGCGTGCGTTCGCGCAACTCGCTGGTGGGGGGGAAGGGGGTGCCGGCCCCCGCATCGTCGCGCCGAACCTGCCGGGAAGCCTGAAATCCACGCCATGGCTGGACGCATGGATCCGCATCGATGCGGACGGGCATATCACCGCCTTCACCGGCAAAGCCGAACTGGGACAAGGCATCCGGACCGCATTGCTGCAGGTCGCCGCCGAGGAACTGGATGTGGCGCCTGGGCAGATCGAACTGGTGACCGTCGACACGGAGAGAACGCCTGATGAAGGCCTGACGGCCGGGAGTCACTCGATGCAGGATAGCGGCAGCGCGCTTCGCAATGCCGCCGCGAATGTCCGCATGCTGTTGATTCAGGAGGCCGCGCGTGCCTGGGACGTGGCGCCGGACACCATCGGCACAAGCGGTGACGGTCGACTGCATAGTGCAACCGGCCGCACGGCGCGCTATGGCGAGCTTGCGGCCTCGCTCTCGCTGCATGTCGAAGCGCTTCCCAATGTGCCCCTGCGCGATCCGAAGCTGTTTCGTACGATGGGCACGGCACTGGCGCGTGTCGACATCCCGGCAAAACTGACGGGTGGGGCCGCGTATGTGCAGGATATGCGCGTGCCGGGAATGTTGCATGCACGTGTCGTGCGCGGCCCGAGTGTCGGCACGCGCCTCGATCCACTGAATGTCGCGGCCGTCGAGGGCCTCGCCGGCGTGGTCAAAATCGTGCAGGTCGGGTCGTTCGTCGCCGTGGTCGCCGACCGCGAATGGACCGTGATCACGGCGCTGCGACGGCTTCAGGAGACGGGCTTCGTCCGGATGGTGCCGCCGATCCCTCAGGGCGACGTCGTCGCGACGCTCAGGAGCTTGCCGCCCGAAGAGATTGTCGTTCTCGACACCCACGATGTGACCGAGCCTTCCGCTCGCACCGTCAGGGCACGCTATACGCGACCGTGGCTCAGCCACGGATCCATCGGTCCGTCTTGTGCGGTCGCGATGTTCCGGGACGGCAGGATGACCATATGGACGCACAGCCAGGGCACATACGACGTTCGTCGCGTCGCGGCCGAGCTTCTTGATCTGCCGCCTGCGAACGTGCATGCGATCCATGTCGAAGGGGCCGGGTGTTACGGCCAGAATGGCGCCGATGACGTTGCTGCGGAAGCCGCCATGATCGCAAAGGCCGTGCCTGGGCGGCCAATTCGGTTGCAATGGATGCGCGAGCAGGAGTTCGGTTGGGAGCCGCTGGGGCCAGCCATGGTGACCGAGGTCGAGGCGTCGCTCGATGCTCAAAACCGTATTGTCGCCTGGAACTATGATGTCTGGAGCAATCCCCATAACAACCGGCCGGTCGGCGCCGGCGGCGTGCTGGTCGGCGGCGAGGTGGTGCCGCCGTTCCCCGCGCCGGAGGGCAAACCCATACCGATGCCCGAGGGCGACGGAGATCGCAATGCGAACCCGCTCTACACGCTGCCCAACATGCATGTCCTCTATCATTTCCTGAAGGATATGCCGATCCGCGTCTCGGCACTCCGCTCGCTTGGCGCGCATCTCAATGTTTTCTCGATCGAATCCATGTTTGACGAATTGGCGAAAGCCAGCGGCGTCGATCCCCTGGTTCTGCGGTTGGCGCACATGAAGGACGAGCGCGCGCGTGCGGTCATGCAGACGGCGGCCGAGCGGTTCGGCTGGGTGAACGGAGTCCGGGGCGATGGCCGGCGAGGCCGCGGCATGGGATTTGCCCGCTACAAGAATGTGGGTGCGTATTGTGCCGTCATGCTCGACATCGAAGTCGAGCGCGAGACTGGCCGCATCGCGGTATTGCGTGCCGTTGCTGCCGTGGATAGCGGTCAACCGGTCAATCCGGACGGCATCCGCAACCAGGTCGAAGGCGGCATTATCCAGTCACTGAGTTGGACAACCCATGAGTCCGTAACGTTCGATGCCAACCGGCGGACGAGCTTTGATTGGGGCATGTACCCCATCCTGCGCTTCGCCGACGCGCCGCATTCGGTCGAGGTTCATGTGATCGACAGCGTCGGCATGCCCTTTCTCGGGACCGCGGAATGCGCGCAAGGCCCCACGTCGGCCGCTTTGGCAAATGCGCTCGCCGACGCCGTCGGAGTTCGCCTGCGCGAGATGCCGCTCAGCCCTGCGCGCGTCAAAGCGGCGATCGGAGTCATTTGATCGCTGCCTGAACCCGTCTTGCCCGACGACGAAGCGGATTGGCGGCTGGAACGAGAGCGCAGGCCGTGCGCTCAGGGCAGCGGCTTTCCATCATCGCCGAGGCGCTCGACCTTCGTCTTGCCGTCTGGCGTCACGGTCATGCCGATGCGGCGTTTGCCGGCCGCGTCGATCAATACCATGCCCGACCCGCCGGCATTATTGAGAAACAGGTAACTCGACGCGCCGCCCGGTCGGTCGAACTTCACATGCGCGCCTTTGTCGTCGATTGCCAGTGCAGCGCTCGGCCACGTGGGGTCAGGGTTGCTGAGCGTCACCGCCGGCCGGCCGGCTGCATCCAGCGCGACCATCGCGCGTGGCGCACCATCGCTGCCGATCAGTAAGATGGTCGGTGTGCCATCCTTGGCCGACAGCAGGATGCGCGTATGCCCTTGCGCATCGACGATACGGACCTCCTGTGTCACGACGGGAGGGGGTGGCAGATGTGCCATGACCGTTTCCTTCATGCTTCTTCCGTGGGCTCGGGGTCGCCGAGGTTGATCGCCCGGATGCTGATGGCGAGCAACGCGGCGGCGAGCGCGATCATCGCCATCGCCCCGAATACCCAGCGAAAGGCTTCACGGATCGCATTTAATGGAAATGCCGCAGCCGCGATGCCGCTGGTGGGCACATCGAGCGCTGCCTGGACCTGCGCCACGGCCCCGGTGCCTGCCACTCCATTGCCAGGAGCAGGATCGCCGAAGTCGCCGCCGTGCCCATCACCCCTCCAATCGAACGCGCGAAGGACAATGTCGCAGTCGCGGTGCCCAGATGCGCCTTGCCGCCCGCCCATTGCACCATCGTCTGGGCCGCTGGCATCGTGGTTCCAAGGCCAAGCCCGAACAGGGCCGAGGCACCTGCGATCATCCAGGCGCCCTGGTCGATTGTCGCGGCAAGCAGCGCGAAACCAGTTGAGGCAACTCCCAGTCCCCAAACCAGTGGCCCGCGGGGCAGGCCGGTGTTCGAGATGCGCAAACCCGTACAAGTCGAGATGATCACCTGCGCAAGTGTCAGCGGGATCAGCAAGAGACCGGATATACTTGGACTCAGGCCCAGCACTAGTTCCAACAAGAGCGGTACCTGGATCACCGCCGCGAAAAGCGCCGCGGCAAACAGCGTGGTGCATAAAGTCACCCGCCAGACGATCGCGTTCTGCAATAGCGCCGGCGAAATCAATGGCGCGGCAACCCGACGCTCGATCGGTAGCAGCAGAGCGAAGCCGAGAATTCCAGCACCGCCCAGAGCGAGCACTGTCGTCGAAGTCCAGCCCCAGTCTGGTCCTTGCGTCAGCACCAGCAGCAAGGCGAGCGTCGCGCCGACGAACACCGACGTACCGGGCACGTCGAGCGTGAAAGGCCCTTGACCCTTCTCAGCCGCTAACGGCCAGGCGGCGACCGCCGCCCCGAGGCCGAGAGGTATGTTGGTCCAGAAAATCCAGCGCCACCCGACATGTTCGGACAAGAGGCCTCCAGCGATGGGCCCTAACGTGCTGGCGAGCGCAAATACCGCGCCGAACCAGCCCTGAAAGCGGCCGCGATCCTTCGGATTCACGGCCTCGCCAATCAGCGACTGCGACAGGGTCATTAGACCGCCGCCGCCCAGCCCCTGCATGGCGCGGGCGACCTCCAGCGTGGTAAGGTCAGGCGCCAACCCACAGCCGAGCGAACCCGCCATGAACAGTGCCAACGCCCCCAGCAGCGCAGGCTTGCGCCCCACTGCGTCGCCGATCCGCCCATAGATCGGTGCCGCGACCGTCGCTGACAGTAGATAGGCGGTGACAATCCAGGCGATCTGCGTGAAGCCATGCAGCGATGTGGCGATCGCCGGCAACGCAGTCGCAACGATCGTCTGGTCGAGCGAACCAAGGAACATCGCGGGTGCCACGCTCAGGAAGACCGTGACGAAGCGCTTGTTTTCTGTGGGCGAGGAAGGAAGCGCACCTTTCGTGAGAGGGCTGGCATCAGCGGACTGCGCGCGCGAGGTCATGCGCTCCACCCGTCGGCGGTGAGCTCGTCAAGAAAGGCATGGCAGGTGGAGGGCAGGGAAGCGAGCATCAGGCTGCCGCGATCCCAACGGACAGGAAAACGGTGCTCGATATCGCGAAGATCGCCTACCATCGAATTATGCGGGCTTGATCATGTCACGGGCATAGTCCAGACCGATGCCATAGCCCCCGCCATGATCGACGACGATCGATCGCGCGGCTTCATAGGTTTCATGGCGTGTCCAGTCACGCTGGAACTCCAGCAGCAGTTGAAGCCAAGACGTCATCACCGCCCCGGCCTGCTCCATTCGCCGAAGGGCAGCGTCATGGCTCGCCGCGGTGAGGCCACCGCAGACATCGGCAACGACATGGACTTTGTAGCCTTCGGCAAGGGCTGATAGCACGGGGAAGCTGACGCAGGCCTCCGTCAATAGTCCTGCAACCACCAGTATCTTGCGACCTGTCGCGATCACCGCGGCCTTCGCTGCTCCGTCCTCCCACAGATTCATGCTGCGTCGTTCGATCGGTGTTACGTCGGGCAGGACGGCGCGGAGCGGCGGCATCAGCGGGCCGCTATAAACCTTCGATGCGGAGGTGCTGACGACCACCGGCACACCGAAGGTTGTCGCGGTACGGGCAAGCGCGATTGCGTTGCTGCGCAGGACTTGGCGATCGGCCGATCCGGTGGCAAAGGCAAGGCCTGCCTGCTCGTCGACCAGAACCAGCGCGCAATCGCTGGCGTCAAGAAGAGGAGTGCCGCCAATCGCCGGCCCATCATGTGTCGCGATGGTGTTCATGCTGTCCCTTCTATAATTATTGTCATTCTGACATGGCGCCATACGCAATGGCATAAGCAGAGAAAAACCCACCCGTCGCCACTGCGCCGTTGATGAAGCGACAGCTTCTAAAAACAAAAATGTAAAAGAGTCTCTGCCACATGGATTGTTTAATGTGATGGTGCTTTGACCGATTGTGCTGTCTTCGTCACGAGGCTGTCCCTGAGGGCACGCCAAATGAATTACACCGCCAAGGGCTTTTCAGGCGGCACGCGTCATGACTGCCGGAAACGCTCGCGACATGAGTGCTGGTGTTCGGGTCGTGGAGCATGCTTTCAAAACCACCGATATGGATGAGATGAAAAATATTTAGGGCCCGTTAGACCTTGATCCAATCTGCGGCTAAATGAGGCGGCGGTCTTTTCATATCGGGTTGTGACGGCACACCATTCCTTCAGGCGAACCCCAAGATTTTCCACCAGATGGCGGTTGCGATAAGCTCATTTGCGGGTAGGAAACGGCGGCGTCCCGGCGCTTTGGCGGGATCGCTGGCCGGGCCTCCATAGCCCTGAAGTGGTCCCCTCATGAGGACCACGGGCGGTCGAATTTCATGCGGGTGACAGCCAGTTCTATGCGCGCAACGTCGTAGCATCCTGCTCGACAATATAACCCATATGGAAAACGGGACGCCTTTGCGAAACAGGGTTGTGTAAAACATGGCGTATCACACTATCTGCTGTCCGTTTTCAAATATCGTCCTGTTTTCCGAAGGGTGAATCGGGTCCATGAATGCACGAAAAAATGAAGAAGGGGTTGTTCTTCGAACCGTCGGGGCGCCATATCGGCGCCTGGTGCCATCCTCCGAAGCACATCCCCAGGCCAGCGTCAGCACCGAAAACCTGACGCATATCGCGCAGGTCGCCGAACGGGGGCTGATGGACTTCGTCTTTATCGCGGACACGAACAATGTCTGGGAAGAGAATATTTTCTTTTCTAAACGGATAATGCAAGCTTGAACCTCCCGTCGGCTGGAGGTGGCAGGCTGTCGATCCGAGCAACTCCCCGGCGGTCCGCCCCAAGTGTCCTGCCCAAGGTTTTGACCTCATTGAGACCATCAAGAAAAAAAGAAACTCTCTAAATTGTCACGTTCCCGGCTGCCGTCAAACGAATGCCGGTGTGGTTTCGCTTCGGGAGGTGACGCCAACTCATCTTCGAGCCTGTCGGTGGCACGGGCGAAGGTAGAAAGTCTCATGCCATGAATCATGGCTGCCCTTGTCAGACTGCCGGCCTCCACGGCAAGCTTGAAATATTCAAAATCTGCGCTTTGCATGACGCGAGCGCGTGTGCAAGCAGGACGATCATCATGCAAAAGAGCAAAGAGTCTATCTTCTGCCACGTCTGCCGGATCAACTCCGTCAGGTGGGCCAGCCTCCGCCCAACGCTCTGAATGAACTTACGGCTGCGCGTGCCGCGTTTGCCCGGTTTAGGGCAAGTTGGTCCTGCGAGTCCAGAAGCTGCCGATCTGCGTCGAGCACGTCCGTCAAAGGAATGACGCCCGCCTGGAAGGATTGCTGGGAAAGATCGCGCGCGCGCGTCAGCGAGGCGACTTCAGTCTGCAAGTCGCCTGTGCGCTGCTCCGTCTGTACCAGGGTCGTGAAAGCATTTTCTACATCTTCGGCCGCATGCAGGACCGTCAGCCGGTAATGCGCCAGGGCCTCGGCATTGGCGCCACGGGCCTGCTGCACCTCGGCGTCGATCTTGCCGAAATCGAAGATCCGCCAGCGAATTGCTCCGGAGCCCGTCGCCTGGAAACCGGGTGCTGTGAAAAGCCTGTTGGGACTGAGACTTTGAAAGCCCAGAATTCCGGTGAGTGACAATTTGGGATAGTAATCGCCCAGCGCCTCGCCGATCCGTGCGTTCGATGCCGCCAGACGGCGCTCCGCAGCCAGAATGTCCGGTCGGCGACGTAACATGTCCGTGGGCTTGTCGCTGGCGCCGATGGCCGGAATGGCTGGAATGTCGGACGGCGTTCCCAACTCGGCGGCATAGGTGCCGGGCTGAGCGCCCATCAGCACGTCAAGACGATTAGTTTGGGCTTCGAGGGCGATGCGGATCAACGGCACGGTCTGGCGCGCGGATTGCAGCAAAGCCTCCGCCTGGGCGAGTTCCCGCTCGTTCGAAATGCCCCGTGTGCGTCGCTGGCGGACCAGATCCAGCAGATGGGTGTCCACGGTAATCTGCCTTTCCGCGACGGCGAGCCGTGCTTGGTCTCCCCGGATCTGGAAATAAGCGTCGGCGGCGTCGGCCGCCACGGTGATGCGCTCACCCACGCGTTCCACCTGCGCGGCCTCTTCCTCGTCCCGCGCGGCTTCCTGCCCGCGCCTGAGGCCGCCGAACAGATCGATTTCCCAGCTTGCCACGCCGCTGACGTCATAGGTGCGATAGTCACGGTGGAAACCGGGGACGGTCCGTACGACATGGCCGATCAGCCCCTCCTGGGACAACCGGTTCGCGGAGGCCTGCGGGGCGAAATCCAGCGTCGGCAACAGGCGTGCGGTAGCTGCTTCCGCGGCGCCCCGCGCCTGGCGGACGCGGCCTATGGCGGCCGCGAGGTCCAGGTTCTGGGTCAGCACACGCTGTTCGATACGTACCAGTTCGGGGTCGTGAAATCCCTCCCACCACGTGTCGAGCGGCGGTGCCGCCGTGGCGTGGCGGGCGTCGATGGCTGCTGCGCTGTGGAAAGGACGGAGACGTGCATCCGGCGCCCTGTAATCCGGGCCGACCGCGCAGGCGGACGTCATCATGGCCAGGGAGAGTGTCATGGCCGGCTTCAGCAATCCGGTCGTTGCCCGGCGGCGCGGGGGTGCCGTGTTCCGCCTTGTTGCAGGAAGTGTGGAATTCATGGCGTTCGACCTTCGATAAGCCTCGGACACGCGTTGCCCGGCTGTAGTCGAGTGACTGATATACATATCCGTCACTCGTTGTCAATTCACCGCCCGTGTCTTATCTAAGAGGCCAAATTCAGCCAGGGGAAACAGGATGCGCGCGCCTCACACTGGACAACGTGGCCCGGTCGATCACGAGCGCCGGGATCAGATCATGACGGCGGCCATCGAGCATTTCGGGCATTACGGGTACAAGAAGACCACGATGGCCGATCTGGCCGACGCCATCGGTCTGTCGAAGGCCTATATCTATAAATTCTTCGAGTCGAAGAAGGCGATCGGCGAGGCGATCTGCGCGCTCCAGCATGGCAAGATGCGCGCGGATATCCAGGCGATCGTCGACGACGACAAGCCGGCTTCCGACAGAATGCGCAGGGTTTTCCTCGCTTTGGCGCGCAATACGGTCACGCTGTTTTCGCACGAGCGTAAACTGCACGACATCGTCTATTCGGCGGTGGAGGAGGAATGGGCGTCTGCCCGGAGTTTCGCCGATGCGTTGCGCGGCATGGTCGAGCACCTGATCCGCGAAGGCCGCGAGGGCGGCGAGTTCGAGCGCAAGACGCCCGTTGACGAGACCTGTCACGCCATCATGCTGGTCCTGCAGTCGATCTATCACCCCCTTCTGCTCGAACAGCACATGGACACGTTGGACGATGACGCGGCGACGCTGGCCAGTCTCGTCTTGAGAAGCCTCGCACCGTGAATTTGGTGCGAGGTTTATGTGACCAATTGACAATACGGTCACTCGTGTACAATTTGGGCTTCCAAACCCGCTGGGAGCCCGAACATGGCTGGAACACGCCTATCCTTTCTTGCAGCGGCCGGCATCTGCACCGTTTTCGGGCTGTCGGCCTGCAAGCCCAAAGACGATCCTGATCCGCGCACGGCCGACCGTATCGTGGAGACGGTGCGGATCGAACCCGCAGCGACTGCCGAGCATGTCTACACGGGGGTCGTAGCGGCCCGCGTCCAAAGCGATCTCGGCTTTCGCGTGTCCGGCAAGATCGTCGAACGCTTGGTCGACACGGGACAGACTGTCTCAAAGGGGCAGGTGCTGATGCGCCTCGACCCGACGGATTACCTGCATGCCGTGACGACCCAGGTCGGCAGCGTGGCATCGTTGCGCGCCCGCTGGGTCCAGGCCGCGGCGGATGAGCGTCGCTATCGCGGTCTTGTCGCGACCGGTGCCGTGGCGGCCTCGGCCTACGATCAGGTAAAGGCCGAAGCGGACAGCGCCCGCGCGCAACTGGATGCGGCGATCGCGCAGGAGAAGATTGCCCGCAACCAGGATGATTATTCCCTGCTGCGGGCGGATGAAGACGGTGTCGTCGTCCAAACCCTGGCGGAACCGGGGCATGTCGTCGCGGCCGGCCAGACCGTGATCGTGCTGGCACATGCCGGCCCGCGCGAGGCCGCGATCGACCTGCCGGAAGGGGTGCGTCCGATGCTGCATTCCGCGGCGGAAGCCGAACTGTATGACGAGGGTTCCCGCGTGTCCGCGCACCTGCGGCAATTGTCCGACGCCGCCGACCCGCGTACCCGCACGTTCGAGGCCCGTTACGTCATGGACGGGCCAGGTGCGGACGCGCCGCTGGGGGCGACGGTGCGTGTCCATCTGCCTGAAGCCAGCGACGATCCGCCCGCGCTCGTCGTGCCGTTGGGCGCCGTCGATGACGAGGGCAAGGGGCCCGGCGTCTGGAGCGTGGATGGCCCGGCTTCGACAGTCAGCTTTCATCCGGTACAGATCGCACATATCGGCGAGGATACGGCGACGGTCGTCCCCGGTGCGGATCTTCGCCCGGGCATGCTGATTGCGGCGGCCGGCGGCCACTCTCTGCATGTCGGCGAGCATGTCCAGATCGCCTCGACAAAGGTCGCGATGCAATGAGCGGGTTCAACCTGTCCGCCCTCGCGGTGCGCGAGCGCGGGATCACATTGTTCCTGATCGTGGCGCTGGCATTGTCGGGCGCCTATGCGTTCTTCAGTCTCGGCCGTGCCGAGGACCCCGCCTTCACCGTCAAAACCCTGACGGCGACCGCTGTCTGGCCGGGCGCCACGGCGCAGGAAATGCAGGACCTGGTGGCCGATCCCCTGGAAAAGCGGGTGCAGGAACTGCAATGGTACGACCGGGTGGAAACATTGACCCGGCCGGGCCTGGCGCTGATGATGGTCACGCTCAAGGACAACACGCCGCCTGCCGCCGTTCCCGAGCAATTCTACCAGACGCGCAAGAAGCTGTACGACACCATGCCTCTTCTGCCGCAGGGCGTGCAGGGACCGTTCGTCAATGACGAATATTCCGATGTCGATTTCGCCGTCTACGCTCTGGACGGCCATGGGCTGCCCGAACGCCTGCTGGTCCGCCAGGCCGAAACGGTGCGGCAGCGCCTGCTGCATGTGCCGGGCGTGCGCAAGGTCGATATTGTCGGCGAGCGACCGGAACGGATCTTCGTCAATTTTTCCAATGCCAGACTGGTCACGCTCGGGATCAGCACGCAGGACGTGTTCGCGGCGCTCGAACGTCAGAATGCGGTGACGGCCGCGGGTTCGATCGATACGCGCGGCCCGCAGGTCTTCGTGCGGTTGGATGGCGCGCTGGACGACCTGCAGAAAATTCGTGACATCCCCATCGCGGCGGGCGGCCGGACTCTCAAGATCTCGGACATCGCGACGGTGGAGCGGGGGTACGAGGACCCACCGACCTATCTTGTCCGGCATGCCGGAGCCCAGACTCTGGTGCTGAACGTCGTGATGCAGGATCACTGGAACGGGTTGAAGCTCGGCCAGTCCCTGGCCGCGGCGGAGAAGACGCTGGGGGAGGGGCTGCCCGTCGGGGTCACGCTGACGAAAATCGTGGACCAGGCCGGCATCATTCATGCCGCCGTCGGCGAGTTCATGCTGAAATTCTTCGTGGCGCTCGGCGTCGTGATGGTCGTCAGCCTGGTCAGCCTGGGCTGGCGGGTCGGCATCGTCGTCGCGGCAGCCGTGCCGCTGACGCTGTCGATCGTCATGGTCATCATGCTGGTGACCGGCCGGGCGCTGGACCGCATCACGCTGGGCGCGTTGATCATCTCGCTGGGCCTTCTGGTCGACGACGCGATCATCGCGATCGAGATGATGGTGGTGAAGCTGGAGGAAGGGTACGAACGCACGAAGGCCGCCGCCTATGCCTGGAGCCACACGGCGGCCCCGATGCTGGCCGGCACGCTGGTCACGATCATCGGTTTCACCCCGGTCGGCTTCGCGCGCTCCACCGCCGGCGAGTACGCCGGCAACATTTTCTGGATCGTCGGCTATGCGCTGCTGACCTCCTGGTTCGTGGCCGTGGTGTTCACGCCCTATCTCGGCGTCAAGCTGCTGCCGGACATCAAGCGGATCGAGGGCGCCTATGAGCATATCTACGCCACGCCCAATTACCGCCGCTTCCGTCGTCTCGTCATATGGGTCGTGCGGCACAAATTCATGGTCGCGGGGGCGGTGCTGGCATTGTTCCTGCTGGCCTTCGTCGGGATGGGCTCTGTCCGGCAGCAATTCTTCCCCAGTTCGGACCGCCCGGAACTGCTGGCCGAGGTGCAGATGCCGGAGGGCACCAGCATCGAAGCCACAACGCGGGTCACGGCCCGTGTGGAAGCATGGCTGAAGACGCAGCCCGAGGCAAAGATCGTCACCAGCTATGTGGGTGCCGGCGCGCCGCGTTTCTTCCTGGCGTACAACCCGGAATTGCCTGATCCGTCCTTTGCCAAAATCGTCGTCCTGACTCCCAGCGCCCGGGACCGCGACCGCTTGCGCGATCGTATGCGCCAGGCCGTGGCTCAGGGGATGGCGCCTGATGCCCGGATCCGTGTGACGCAGTTCGTCTTCGGCCCCTACACGCATTTCCCGGTTATGTTCCGCATCATGGGACCGGATGCGGATCGGGTGCGCGATATCGCGGCCCAGGTCGGCACGATCATGCGGAACAATCCGCATACGCGGCAGGTCAATGCCGATTGGGGCGAGCGCGTGCAGACGGCGCATTTCGTGCTGGACCAGGCGCGGCTGCAACTGATCGGCCTGTCCCCCCAGGAAGCGTCCGAACAGATCCAGTTCCTGCTGCTGGGCGTGCCCGTGACCCAGATCCGCGAGGACATCCGGACCGTCGATCTGGTGGTCCGCAGCGCGGGGCAGGATCGTCTGGATCCGGCGAAGCTGGGCAACATGACCATCAGCAACCGCACGGGCCAATTGATTCCGCTCAGCCAGATCGGTCACGTCGAGATCCGTGCCGAAGACCCTATCCTGCGTCGGCGTGACCGGATTCCGACGATCACGCTTCAGAGCGATATCGACGAAAACCTGCAGCCGCCGCAGGTCACGACGGAGATCGATCAGGCTCTGGCGTCCGTCCGCGCGACGCTGCCCCCTGGCTATCGCATCGAAGCCGGCGGCAACGCGGAAGAATCCGGAAAGGCCAACAAGGCCCTGGTGCCGATCTTTCCGGTGATGATCCTGCTGACCCTGGTCGTCCTGGTGTTCGAGACCCGGTCCATCTCCGGCATGTTCATGGTGTTCCTGACGGCTCCGCTGGGGCTGATCGGGACCGTCCCGACCCTGTTGATCTTCCATCAGCCGTTCGGTTTCAATGCGATCCTGGGATTGATCGGCCTGTCGGGCATCCTGATGCGCAACACGCTGATCCTGATCGGACAGATCAAGGTCAATCAGGCGGCGGGGCTCGATCCGTTCCATTCGGTGGTCGAGGCGACCGTGCAGCGTGCCCGCCCGGTCATCCTGACGGCCCTGGCGGCCGTGCTGGCCTTCATCCCGCTGACGGAATCGGTGTTCTGGGGCTCGCTGGCCTATACGCTGATCGGCGGCACGGCGGCCGGTACCGGGTTGATCCTGATGTTCCTGCCGGCGCTTTATGCGATCTGGTATCGCATAAAGCCGACGAACGAGCCTGACGGCGGCGAGCCGGAGGTGGCGAAGGATTTCACGGGGGCTTCCAAAGAGTAAGGCGTGCCTGCGGCATTCCCTACGTCCCGAAAACAAAGATAAGGACGCTTCGAAGAGGTAGCTCGGGCCGTGCCGCCACCGTAGCGGCCGGCCTGGCGCATGAATTTCGGGCCGGAGATGTGCTGGAGCTGTGCCAGACCGACGGGGGCTGCGACGATATCTCAGCCCCTTCGGCGGCCTTCAAGGCGCTGGCGATCAGATCGGACGCACAGATCGTCGCGTTTTTCGGGGCGTTCGCGGGATTGCTGGAAGATGACGCGGCCTGGTCCGGAATCACCGAGGCGAACGCGCATGATGTCGCCGATGCCCGTGCGTCCGGCCGATCGACCGGGCAGCCGGCATTAGGGTCATCGGCGGGCGACGGGATGAAGCGATGTACGACAGCATGACGGCTGGACGGTGTCCGTCAGCTGGAGGACGATATCAATCTGCGCCGCTGAGCATGGCCGGCGCTTCACGATGGCCTTCGTGTGTCAGGTGGCGTTCTGTTTCACGGAAACGCGCCACAGGCGCCGGGACAGCATCGGCACGCCGCAGATGGGGGCAAAAACGATATAGGATATCGCCACGGCGGCTGACAAAGCCGCCATTCCGGCGTGGAAGACATGCACGACGACCATCCCGCCACCCGCCGCCAGTACTGTCCGTATGGTATAGGCGAGAAAAGGCCACAGGGCATGGCCTGCGCCCTGGACGGCGAAGGCGAACACGAATCCCGCCGCCATGAAGCCGTATGTGGGGGCCACTGTCGTCAGATAGGTCGTTGCGGTTATCGTGACGGGGGCCTGGCCGGTGAACAGGCCGCTCCAGAGCGTGGGGGCCAGGGCGACGGCCAGCCCGACGATTTCCGCGAAGGCACCGCCCACGCTTGCGCCGATCAAGGCAATCCTGCGCGCGCGAGCGGCCTGTCCCGCGCCGACCGCGATCCCGACCATGGTCAGTACGGCCGAGGACAGGCCGAACAGGATCGGGATCATCACGTAATCGAGCCGGGAGGCGATGCCATATCCGGCAATGGCGTCGACGCCGAGGCCTCCAACCGCGCCGGTCATGATGATGACGGTCAGATTCGTCTGCACCGTATTCAATGCGGTGGGGATGCCCACTTTCAGGATATCCGCGAACAGGCGCCATTCGAGGCGTGCCATCCGCAGTTTCAAGCCCGACCGGCCCGAGGCCATGTAGCGTAACAGGACGATCAGCGCGCAGACGTAATAGAGCACGAACGCGAGTCCGGCGCCTCCGACGCCGAGACGCGGGATCGGCCCGAAGCCGAAGATCAGGGCCGGAGAAGCCGGAATCATGACCGCGGCCCCGACCAGGGTTACCAGTGCGGGTACCCTTACGTTCCCCGCCCCACGCAAGGCGGCCGATAGCAGATTGACGATCCAGATCGCGGCCGCGCCGCCGAAAACGGTATTCGAGTACGCCAGCGCCGCGCGCAGGGACGCGCCGTTTCCGCCCAGCGCGCCATAGAGCGCGGGACCGCCGCAGAGCAGCCCGACGGTAAAAACCGCGCCGGCGATCGCGGCCAGCACGATGGCATGCAGCACCAGAGCGTCGGCGTCGTGCTGCCGCCCGGCGCCGATCGCCCGCGCGAGCGCCGACGCCACCCCGCTGCCCAGGCCACCGTTCGACATGGTGACCATCAGCATATAGACGGGAAAGACCAGTGCTACGCCAGCCAGCGCCTCGGTCCCCAGGACACCGACATAGTAGGTTTCGGCCACCCCGACCGCCGTCTGGGCCAGGAGTACGGCGATCGTCGGCAGCGCGAGCCGCATCAATGTTCCGGCGATCGGTCCCGTCAGGATGGCGTCGCGTGTCCGCGCCTTGCGATCCGCCACGCGGGGCTCGCTGATCGGGGTGATTTCGATGAGGTCGGCGATCCTCTCATTGGCGCTCTCGGACATCGTGGTCGTCTTACGTTTCGGCGCGGAAAATCGGGGAGCCGGCAGGCGCGCCGATCGTGCCGCCATCGACGACGATCTCGGTGCCGGTGATATGCCGTGCCTCATCTGAGGCCAGGAACAGCACCGCGTTGGCGATATCCACGGCTTCGCCGAAATGGCCCAGCGGAATGGAGCGGGAATAGCCATTTTCCAGCGCTGCCAGCGCCTCGGGGGTCGTCGCGCGCGCGGCCCAGATCGGCGTGCGGGTGGCGCCCGGCACCACGCTGTTCACCCGGATGCCGCGCGGTGCGAATTCCGATGCCAGAACGCGGTTCATCGCGCCGATCCCGCCCTTGCTTGCGGCATAGGCAGACGCTCCCGGAATGCCCAGTACCTGGTGTACCGATCCGTTGAGAACGATCGATCCACCCTTCTTCAGGTGAGGGGCAGCCGCTTGCGCGGTGAAGAAGACGGCAGTCAGGTTGGTCGCGATAATGCGTTCGAAATCTGCGCGGATCGTCGTCCCGACCGGCGTATTGCCCGCGATACCGGCATTGAGGAACAGGACATCGAGTGCGCCGAATCGCTCGATTGTGGCGGCGATCGCACGCTCGGCCGCGCCGTCCTCTGTCAGGTCGGCCTGTATGGCGAGCGCGTTCGGCCCCAGCTTCGCCGCTGCCGCATCGAGCGTCTTCCGGTCGCGACCCGTGATCGCGACCCGTGCCCCTTCCTGGATGAAGCGCTCGGCCGTTGCAAGGCCGATACCGCTGTTGCCACCGGTGATCAGGGCGATCTTGTCACGTAGCCTCATTGTCTGCGTCTCCAATTGAATTACGGTCATAATGTAGAATTATGATTGTAATGCAATAGGCGCGGACCTAAATTCCGGCAGCAGGGACGAGAGGGACGGATGCGCTATCAGAAAGGTCGTCGGGAGGAAACGCGCCGGCATATCATCGACGTGGCGGGCCGGCGCTTTCGCCAGGATGGGATCGCGGCTGCCGGCATTGCCGGGCTGATGACGGATGCCGGCCTGACCAACGGCGCGTTCTACACACATTTCGAGTCGAAAGAGGATCTGGTCCGGCAGACCTTGGACACGATGCGCGAGAGTGCCGGCGGTGCCACCGTGCAGGCGATCCGTGATGGCGCGCCGCCCGAGATCTGGTTGCGCCGGTATCTCAGCCTGTCTCATCGCGACAATCCGGGTGGGGGATGTGTCGCGGCCGCATTGTCGGCCGAAATCGCTCGGCATCCGGAAGAAACGCGCGATGCCTTCCGTGCCGCGTGCGAGGAATTCGTCGGGCAGATCGCGGACAGCCTGCCTGCCGGTACGCCGGCGGCGCGGCGGGCGACCGCACAGGCGCTTTATGGGTTGATGATCGGCACGCTGCAACTGGCGCGCGTGATCGGGCCGGGGGCCGAGTCCGATGCGATCCTGGAAAACGGCGTGCGGGCCGGGTTGCTGATGATCGGCGGTGGATAAGGGCGGCGGACGGGCCTATACCTCCGCGAGGTTGCGCCTGATGTCCTGCGGCGGCACGCCATAGGCGCGCAGAAAGGCTCTGCGCATCCGGTTGCGGTCGTCGAAGCCGGTTTCGCGCGCGATGACTTCAATCGGATGGCGACCTTGTTCCAGCATCAGGCGCGCGGCTTCGATGCGCAATTGTTCGATCGCCTTGGCGGGTGATTCCCCGGTTTCGGCGTGAAAGAGGCGGCTGAACTGGCGGGGACTGAGATGCGCGGCCTCGGCCAGCTCCTCGACGGACAGACTATTCCGCAGATTGCGCCGGGCATGATCCAGGGCATTCTGAATCCGGTCCGATTTCGGTTCCAGTGCCAACAAGGTCGAATGCTGCGACTGGCCACCGGCGCGACGGTGATAGAGCACCAGCTTCTGCGCGACTGATCGCGTGATGTCCCGGCCCAGATCCTTTTCGATCATCGCCAGCGCGAGGTCGATCCCGGCACTCATGCCGGCGGAGGTCCAGATTGCGCCGTCAATCAGGAAGATCCGGTCCTCTTCCACCTTGATCGCCGGAAACCGGGTGCGCAATTCGGAGGCCATAAGCCAGTGTGTGGTCGCGCGCCGACCGTCCAGCAATCCGGCTTCCGCCAGGACGAAGGCACCCGTGCAGATCGACGCGAGGCGACGTACGCTTCTGGCGGCAATTCGAACATGCTCCACCAGCCCCAGCGAAGGATCGGGGATCCCCGTCCCGCCCAAGACGATCAGGGTGTCGAAATGCGTGTCGTCCAACGTCGCGCTGTCGACCGAAACGGCGTCTGATCCCCGGATCTTGCCGCCGCTCTCCGAGTGGACCGATACTTCGTAGACCGGCGGATCGCTGACGAGATTGGCAACCTCGAACGCCGTCGCAGCGGCGAGACCTATGATCTGGAACCCCGGGTAGACGATGAACCCGACGCGCTGCATAGCTGCGATCTCCTTTGTCTTGAATTGACGCTTATACGACATTCAAGACAAAAGCCAGCCCGCCTATGGTTCCACCCAGCGACGGCATCACGCCTTCGCATCGAAAAGGAACCAAGGTAATGGCAACGCAACATCCGGGAACGGCGCTGGTGACGGGAGCATCGTCGGGGATCGGCGCGATCTACGCGGACCGGCTGGCCCGACGCGGTTATGACCTGATCCTGGTCGCGCGCAATCGCGCACGGCTCGACGAACTGGCGGCGCGGATCAGCGACGAGACCGGTCGGTCCGTTGAGGTCGTAACCGCCGATCTGGGTCAGGACGCAGACGTCCGCCGGGTGGCAGACATCCTGAAGACTGATCACAGCATCACCACGCTGGTCAACAATGCCGGTGTCGGCGCGACGGCGCCCGCTCTCCAATCCGATATCGACGCGATGGAGGCGATGATCGGGCTGAACGTCACCGCTCTCACGCGACTCACCTATGCCGCGCTACCGGGTTTTGTGGCCCGCGGACAGGGGCTAATCGTCAATATTTCGTCGATTGGCGCCATTGCGCCTGAAGTCCTGAACGGTGTGTACGGTGGCACCAAGGCCTTCGTGTTGGCGCTGACCCAGTCATTGCACAAGGAACTGGCTGGTACCGGTGTCAACGTCCAGGCGGTTCTGCCGGGTGCCACGGCCACCGAGTTCTGGAATGCGGCGGGCACGCCGATCGAGCACCTGCCGTCCGGCATCGTCATGAAGGCAACGGACATGGTCGACGCCGCTCTGGCGGGGCTGGACCAGGGCGAATTGGTGACGATCCCCTCGCTGCCCGATGTCGCGGACTGGGAAGCCTACGAGAACGCCCGCCATGCCTTGATGCCGAACCTCTCGCGTTCGCTTCCGGCCGCTCGCTACACCAACGGCGATCTCACGTGATCGCCGCTTCGGTAAAGGGAAACAAGCGGAATAGCCCGTTGCGAAGAGTTGCTTCGGCTTGGTACCACCTATCCGCAATATCTCGTCATGAACGTGCTCTGGGAGAAGAACGGGCAATCCGTCGGAGCGGTCGCCGATCGCCTCGCACTGGAGTCGAGTACGATAACGCCTCTCGTGATGCATCTGGAAGCTGCGGAATTCGTGCGACGCCAACGCAATTCGGACGATGAGCGCCAGGTCGTCGTAACGCTGCGTTCGAAAGGCGTTGCGTTGCGCCAGGACGCAACATGCTTCGCGGCGACCCTGCTCAAGCGATTGGCGCTCCGGTATCCGATCTTGTCCGCCTCACTGAACAGGTCCGCGGCTTCAGGGACGCCCTCCTCGTTACCCCTCCGGAAGCAGGGTAACCGGCCGCGGTTTGGCTTATTCGCATCCGGCAGCGAGAACCTGTGCTGCGGCGACAGTCTCGTTTCCGAGAGATGGATGGTCGCGATACTTTCCATATTCGGGCAGGCGGCCATAGGTGAGGATAGAGTTATAAGAGGACTGCTTGAGCAGTCTGATCAGGCCATCGGGCCCGTAACGCGTCGTGATATCTTTCATCGGATTGCCGAACGTGCAGCCTCGGCCGCCTCCTCCGGCAATGACATACCCGTTGATATGAATATTGGCGCTCCTGGGGCTGAAGCGCGGTCATCTGGAGCAGGCCGAGGGGTACATTCATGAAATGTTCCCGGACTCCCTTGCGCTTCATATAGCACTGACTGGCATGCGGAAGCCTGCACGATCGAGTAACCACAGGCATGCGGTCGGGATCAGGCATTCCAGCGCGAAGTGCGGATGATTGAGCAGAAGTTTCCTTTGTGAAAATGCGGCTCTTTATCAGCGATCACATCCGCCTTTACGTTACCGAAGGTCGTGTCCGGCTTATGGCGGATGCCGTCGTAGAATGCCTGGATGATATCTTCCTTGAAATTCGGTGTCCTTGGAAAGGCGGCGACGATTGCCTCGCGGGCCGCGTCGGGATATTGGTCGTATGTAAGGCCGAGAACATCCATTTCGACGCCGGCCGTGGTGAGCGCGATCACGGGATGCATGAATTCCGGCACGCCTGGGGTCGTATGGAGGGCGATGCCCGTCCAGACCTTTTCGATATCAGATGGATCGACATCGTGACTCTTGAGGAAGTCCCGCGCGGCATTGGCGCCGTCAACTTCGAAGCGAAGAGTCTCGCTGCTGTGCGATGGCATCAATCCGATATCGTGGAACATCGCGGCAGCATAGAGGAGTTCGGGATTGAAGGTCAGTTCGCGCTGCTGCCCGGCAAGCGCGCCGAAGAAGTAGACGCGGCTTGAATGATTAAAGAGCAGTTCGCTTTCGGTATCACGAATGAACTCCGTGATCGCGCGGCCAAGAGAAGAGTCCGGCACAACGATGCCATTGATGCTCGTCCCAGAACGAAGCGTATCTATCATGACGTAAGCTCCTTTTTTGTTTCCGGCTCCGACGATCCTGACAACGGTGTCGCGACCATCCGGCGACCGCCTGCCTCATGAGGCGTGTCGTCTCATTCGGACTTTATTCTCTGTCGCCTGTGGCAGAAATGACATATATACCTCGTATTCTGCCATGAGTGGACAGACGATGATGCCGGCTCTCTCCGATACCCTTACCATCTGGTTCGTCGTGTTTCCCGGCTTCGAACTCCTCGACGTGAGTGGCCCGTTATGCGCGTTTCATCTGGCGCGCGACTTTCATCCGACGGGCTATGACATCCGGACCGTCTCGGTGTCCGGTGGGCTCGTGGCCAGTTCATCGGGAGTGACAATCGACACCGCCCAGCCATCTGTGCCCGGGCGCCTCGATACGCTTGTGATCGTGGGGGCCCCCGACACGGAGATGCTCCCCCGGCAGACTGATCTGATCGCACTCGTGCGCATGCTGGCGCCCCATGCGCGGCGCAGCGCCAGCGTCTGCACAGGAACGTTCGTTCTGGCGGCAGCCGGGCTGCTTGACGGACATCGCGTGACGACCCATTGGCGTCATACGGCTGATCTCCAGCGTCGATACCCTTTGCTCAAGGTCGAGGCCGACCGGATTTTCATTCACGACGGTGCGATCTGGACCTCGGCCGGCATTACCGCCGGCATTGACCTTGCACTGGCGATGATCGAAGATGATTTTGGGATCGAAACATCAAAGGCTGTCGCAAGAGAACTTGTGGTTTATCATCGCCGCAGTGGCGGCCAATCTCAGTTTTCGACTCTTCTCGACCTGGAGCCGCGCCCGGGGCGCATTCGCGATGCTATTGCCTATATTCATACGCACTTGCGGGAGCCATTGTCGGTTGAGCAACTGGCAGATGTCGCGAAGATCAGTCCACGCCAGTTTGCCCGACAGTTCGTCGTGGAGACGGGGGAGACGCCGGCTCGCGCTGTTGAGCGCCTGCGGTGTGACGCCGCTCTCCCACGTATCGAAAATACGAGCGAACCGCTCGACCAGATCGCCTTGCATGTCGGCTTCCGTGATCTCGAACGCATGCGTCGTGCATGCCTGCGCGTTTATGGACAGCCGCCACAGGCTCTGCGTCGGTCAAGTCGTCATAGAGCCTAAGCGTTTAGTCCCAGGCTTTGAGGGATGCATTATTGACGCGAGCCCAGCCGCCAAGCTCGCCCCCACCGCAACTGCCGCCGCCACGTCCACAGATCCGGGCCGAGAGCAGCGTGTCGCTGATCGCCCTGGTGGCGGCGGTCATGTTCGTGCCTCGGCCCGATAACGCCGGCCACAGCCCGGCAGCGGCCATCGAACGGTTCCACTCCGCGTCACAATCGGCCGGATCGGCGGCAGATCGATATGGCCGTAACGATGACGGCAGCGCTGAGGTTGCCCCGGATATCATGGATGATGTCCATCGCATCATGACCTACGCCAATCACGTCTTATAATCTGGCACTTACTTCAATTTCAGGGGGCAAGGTCATATCAAAAACACATTGGAAAAAAACCAAAGGAACTGGCAAGACACGCTTGATAATGCCGTATCCGTCTCCATCTGCGTTTCGCGGTCCGCAGTCCATGGGACGGACGTCGGCGGCAAGCTACGCACGAATGGAGTGCCATCATGGCAAAACAGTCGAGGGAACAGAAAGAGACGGTCGAACGGGTGATGCATGAGTTCAAGCATGGAGAACTCAAGACGCGCGGGCAGGATGGAAAGCCGGTGAAGAAGCCGCAGCAGGCGATCGCGATTGCGCTGCATGAGGCTGGCGCGACACGGCAGGAATCCGGAAGGAAAAATAAAGAAAATCTTAGACGTACCAAAGAGAAAGAGCGGAAAGGCGAAACATTCCAGGCCGAAGCGGAAGGTAAGGCGGCGCAGGATCGGACTCTGGAGCGTGGCCGCACACGTGGAAAAAGGGGATGAGGGTCCGCATTTCCATGTCCGTTGAATGATGCATGAGAGCGGGAAAGCCGTCGCGCGGTGCGCCACGGCTTTCCCGCTCTCTGCCAATCTGTTTTTCCCGAGGGAGATTACACCTTAGAGCATTTCCACTGAACACCGGTTCAGCGGAAATGCTCTATGTCGTTATTTTATCGAGTATCTTCACCCATTCAAACGATTCCGTCTGAATGGGATCTGCTCTAGCTGCCGTCGCCGGTGTCGTCCGAACCGTGACTTGCGCTGCCCCCTTTGCGGCCGGCCTCGGCGGCGAGTTCATGATCCTTGGAAAAGGAGCGATCCTCGGGCGCCACGCTTTGTCCGCCCTTGCGGCCGGCTTCGGCGGCGAGTTCATGATCCTTGGAGAAAGAGCGATCCTCGGGCGCCACGCTTTGTCCGCCCTTGCGGCCGGCCTCGGCGGCGAGTTCATGATCCTTGGAGAAGGAGCGATCCTCGGGTGCCACGCTTTGCCCGCCCTTGCGGCCGGCTTCGGCGGCGAGTTCATGATCCTTGGAAAAAGATCGGTTTTCAGGGGCGACGCTCTGGCCGCCCTTCGACGCGATATCCTGTTGTTTCTTTTCATCCATCGCACCGAAGCCACGTGTCTGGGCCATTATTTCCTCCTGTCGATTTAAGAGAGAAGCGTTTCGCCTTAGGCCGACGACCCGCATGCAAATAAAAGCACAAAAATATCCATAATTGTCAAAAAAATTAACACCATTATGTGAGGCAAAATTGAAAAAGCTTAAGCTCTGTCTTGAGTATCTAAAGCACTGTTATTAAATTGTTTGGTGAAATACGTGAATGAAATATTTCAAATGGGCAATTTTCTTCTTCGATCGATCCGGCGTTCGCGTAAGGGAGAGCGATCCGAAATTTTCGCCGCAACCCGGTCGTGGGGAGACCGTTGGCACGATATGCCTTCAATGGAGAGCGGGATCATGAGGATAAATAAAAAAATCAGCATGCCGATCGAAAGATTTTCAAGAAAAACATGTGATTTCCATGGATGCCGCATTCAGATGCGGAACAAGGTGTCCAAGCGAATGCCCATAATTTTGTCGGCAGCTCTTGCACTGGTGCCGTATACGATCATGGCTGCGCAACCGCCCGACATTCCGCAAGCTCCACCTTCACCGTCGGCGATGAAACCGCAATCAGGAAATAGCACCGACCAGAAGCGGAAGACTGTCCCGCCTTCCGAAAAATTGCCTGACTGGCCTCAATTGAAACGGGACCAGGTCTCTCCAACTCCGAAGCCCCCTTTGAAGATGAGGCCGGCCTCGCCCGAGGAGATAAAGCGCGCGCACAATCCGGCGCCGGGCGGCATTCCGCCCGATCAGCGGCCGCATTGACGGGTGGTCGCGTTATCCAGGGTGCCGCCACATAATGGCGGCACCCCGTATCGATTGACCTGATGTCGAGTACGGCGCAAGGACACACTGCAATGAAAGATATCGAAGGTCGATATCGTGTTCAGTGTCCCATGGTGCCTTCGTAATATTCATCGATCCGATGACTGTATACTTGATCATCCCAATTTGGCAGGGCTTCCGACGTATAGCTGGGCGCCGATTTCAGTTGTTCCGGCGTCAAGTCCACAACATAGCCCCCCAGATTCGGGTCGTAAGTCAAGGCACTCCACGGCAGGGGATGATAGCGGCTGCCCAGACCCAGGAAGCCACCAAAACTCATCACCGCGTAGGCGACATGGCCCGTGCGCTTGTCGACCATGAAATGGTTGACGGTCCCCAGTTTCTCGTTGGTGCGCGAATAGACCGCCGTGCCCTCGACCTTGTCCGAGGCGATAAGCTCATGCGTTTCGTCGATTTTGTCCGTGATCGGATCCGCCATGATGGCCTCCTCTGGTTGGATCACGAAAGATAGGTTGGCATGGCGACGTGCTTGCCAAAGGGCATGTGGATTTTTTTGCTCGCACGATATCTTGAAGTCGGCCAATCGGAATTGAAAAGAAAAATCTAAGATATAAAAAGAATGTTTCTTGATGGCGGCTGTTCGGAATCGTGCTGTGGAAAGGAGGGGGGACCTTTGCGGCATCATGTCGAATGACGGAGGCGTCCTTGCGTTTCCTGCATTTCGCGATCTTCATCGCCGGCCTTGCGATCGTCGCCATGCTCGTTTTCCACAGCAGGTGGCTTCCGCCGTCCTATGATCCTGCCTTGCCTCTGGATTTGCGCGCGCCTCGTACCGTCATGACGCCGCTGAAGCTTCGGATCACTGCCTTTTTTCCGGAATTCTGCCGCGCCGCCCTGCGGACCGCGCCCTTACGGGTTAAGCCGCAGGCCAGCGGTGGCACGGCAACGTGCCCGTTGAGCGATATCTTTACCGTCTCCGGAGGGCCTGTCGCCATGGAGCCGGAAAGCTTTCTGGCATCCTGCGACCTCGCGGTCCGCTGGGCGCTGTTCGAAACCGATGTCGCCCTTCCCGTGGCCCGGTCGGTATTCGGTACCGGACTTGCGCGCATTCGGCATGTCGGCAGCTTTGCCTGCCGCGATGTGCGCGATCGTCCGGGTATCCGGAGCAGCCATGCCACAGCCAATGCGATCGACGTATCGGCATTCGTTCTGGCGGACGGACGTGAAATCCCACTCGGCGCATGGAACGGCCAGGGTGTCGATGCGGTTTTTCTCCGCAGGATTCGCGACGAATCCTGTGGGGTCTTCGAAACCGTTCTATCGCCGGATTATGACAGGCTGCATGCCAGCCATTTCCATTTCCAGGCGACGGGGTTCGGACTGTGCCGCTGATGCCGCAGGCCAACACCAGGCCGTGCTCGATCCGCGACGGATCGGTATGGAGAAACCGGACCGGTCAATGGTCGTTGACCGGGGGCGAAAGGAGCAATGGCCGGTCGGCGTCGCCGGGCAGCAGGCACTGGCAATGTTGCGCGAAGCGCCAGGGGGTGGTTGCGGAGGCCCGGCTGAGCAGCCAGAATACGTCGAAACGCTCGCTTGGCCATGCCCAGGTTTCGGGAATTTCCGTCAGGTCGTCGGGCGCGGCGATGGCGCGTGCCAGTGCCGGCAGACCGTCATGTTGCCAGCAGACCAGATGAACCCCGGTCCGCCGGCGCAGGTCCGACGCCAGTGCCTGTTCCTGATTCAGGCTCCAGGTCAGGTCGAGGGACAGGGACAGTCGGTCGGCAAGGGGCTGGACGGTCTGTTCCGGCCGGTGGCTGCGGCCCCCGTTCTTGCGAAACGCCGAGGCCAGGATCCTGTCGGGCGTCGGTAGTGGCACCTGGACGCGTGAGTCGCGGCCGAGCAGCAGGGCAAGCGCGCCGGCGCGTTGCCAGCCGCGAGCGCTCAACGCGTGCTCATCCGGTTGACCGGCAGGGGACAGACCGATCTCGTTCCGGTCTTTGTCCGGCTTTTCGGCATGCCGCATCAGGATAATTTGGGCTTCGGGCATTCCGTGGATCCCTTGTGCCGGAGGTTTTTGGGACTAGGTCCACGGCGTGGGCGCCGCGGCCCCGGCCGGTCCGGAGTCAACGATGCGGCGGATTACGCGTTTCGGGACCGTCGCATGACCATCGGCCAGGCGAACCATAACCCATACAGCAGGCATGCGACGGCGATGGCCGTGGCGGCGCCGGTGCGCGGCCCCGCGATCCGGGCGATCACGACATAGCTGTCGCCCGCCAGGCCCAGGGCCAACGGGACCAGGGCCATGGCCGTGACGGCCCCGCCGACGCTCAGGAACCTTTCGCTGTCTTCGCCTGCCCAGACGATGCGATGCAGCGCTGCGGGCATGACCAATAGGATGACGGACAACGCCACGCACAGCAGGGCTGCCCCGTGGACCAGGCGCGATCCAGCGGGCAGGGTTTCGAATGCGGCGGCGAAGACGATGACCAATTGGAAGCCCAGAAGCGCTTGTGCGCCCGGCAGGATGACGCGTGCTTCGGTCAGCATCGCCTCGATCCTGGCATGCAGCGGGGGTAGAACGCGCCGGTTCCGTCGCATGCCGGCCGCATGCCGTTCGGCGGTGCCGATGTGGCGTTTCATCATCATGCCCGTGCCATACCAGGCGACGAGGGCAAGACCGGCGAGGCCCGCGCCAACCGCTCCGCCCGCCCGTCCGTTTCCGTCGAGAATATGTTCCGCCGCGATCGCGACGTCGAGCCCGAAGGCGATCGTGAACGGCAGCAGCGCCGATGCGGTCATATAGGTGACCATCCGGAGGAAATGCCCGGTGCTGTAGCCGTCCGCCGCAATGCGATGATAGCTTGACGGTGCGATCAGCAGGCCGGTGGTGAGCAGCATCAGGCCCAGTGCCCCGGCCGCCATCGCGCGGGCATGCGTCGGCAGGCTGTCGAACCGGTTTTGGAAGGCGGCCTGGAACTGGAAGCCGAGCAGGATCTGAGCCCCCAGAATCAGGGTACGCGTCTCGTCCAGCGCCATCTTTACCGAGTCATGCAAGGTTCGTTGCTCTCCTGCTGCGCGTCGCAGACCGGCGGCTTCGGAGCGTTCCGGGTGACGTGCCAGCCGCCGGGAGGTGGCGCGGTGGACCCGGCCGGTTCGCTGAGGCCTAGTGTTCCGATTCCGAAATTGGCAAGCGAATTTCGGAATCGAAAAGACACTAGAATCAATATTTTAGTGGCCTGCTGATCCGAGAAATTCTCATAAGAATTTCTCGGGCAGGGCACTAAAGCATCATCCGACCGGATGGACGCATCCGGTTGGATAAAGATGCGCGCCAAAACAATCAGCTAGAGCCATATCCGTGAACCGAAGGAGCGCCGCCATGTCCACGTTTGCGGCATTCGTCTCGATGCACGGCCTCGATGCACGGCGCGGCCTCGCGATAGACAGTCAGAATACGCCGCAACACGCCATGCTCGCGCATCAAGTCTTCGTTGGCGGTGACGTCGCCTTCCGTGGCGCCGGCATCACGTTTGCAGCCGGCGGGCATCGGGTCTGCTCCCCGGCAGAGCCGTGTGCCGGACGGGAACAGATGGCGACGATGCGGGTTTTATCGGCGTTCATGAACTGATCGGCCGCCGCCCTGTCTTCAGGACGGGTCCGTCTGGAACTTCCTTGGATCTTTCGGAGCGTCGCGTGTCGCCTTTTCCCACCCACGCCAGTGCCCGCGGTCGATGAGGCACTGGCTGACCCGGAATGTCGGCCTGTATCTTGTGGCGACGACGGTATCGACGCTGGGCACGTCCATGGTCAGCCTGGCATTGACGTTCGCGCTGCTGCTGCATGGCCAATCCACCATCGTCCTTGGCCTCGTCCTGGCGGCACAGGCGGCGCCCACGGTGCTGCTGACCCTGCCGGCCGGCGCGATCGCTGATCGGTGGTCACGGCGCGGCCTGATGATCGGTGCGGACCTGTTGCGCTGTGCCAGCCAGGGGCTGATCGCCGTCCTGATGTCCGGGCCCCATCCGTCGATCCCGCTGCTGATTGTGCTGGTGGCGCTGATCGGAACCGGCAACGCGTTTTACGGGCCGGCGGAATTCGGCCTGATTCCGCTTCTGGTCGAGGCGTGGCATCTGCATCGGGTGAACAGTCTTCTGAGTCTTGCCGGCTCCATCACCGCAATCCTGGGGCCCATGCTGTCCGGACTGCTGATCGCCAGCCACGGGCCGGTGCTGGCGATCGGTTTCAATGCCCTGACCTATGCCTTCAGCGCGCTCTGCCTTGCCAGGCTGGAAATCCGCGCCATGCCAGAACGTCCGCACACGTCATTTGCCGCGCGCCTGGCCACCGGCTGGGCGGTGTTTCGCCGTCTGCGCTGGCTGCAACTGATCACCATGCAGTACGGGGTCATGAACCTGGCGGTTTTCGCCCCCTTCCTCGTCCTGGGGCCGGCGTCGCTGGCGACTGCCAGCCATGGCGCCCGGTCCTGGGGCATCGTGTCGGCCGGGATCGGCGTCGGGGGTATCCTGGCCGCGCTCATTCTGCTGGTCGTCCGGGCGTCACGCCCGCTTGTGATGTACGAGGTCGCGACGGCGGTGTCGATCATCCCGCTGCTTCTGCTGCTGAACGGGGTGGGGGTGCCGTTTCTGGCCCTGGGCGGGGTCGCGTTCGGGGCCGGGATGGTGGTCCAGAACCTTGTCGCGCAGACGACGATACAGCGGAACGTTCCCGAAGAGGCCGTGTCGCGTGTCAGCGCCATTTTCAGCGTATGTGCACAGGGAATGGCGCCGGTCGCCTATGCGTCGTGCGGTCTGCTGGCGCACGCGCTCGGCACGGCGCGCTTGCTGGCGGTGGGCAGTGGAATCGCCGCTGCCAGCGTCATCATGCTTTTATTCTCGCGCTCGATTCGGATTTTGAACGACCGAATGATGGTGAGCCGGTGACGGAGACGTGGCCGGCAAGAAGCTCTGCAAAGAGGGGCGCGGTATACGAGCAGGGCCTGCCCGGTGAGCGTCTTGTGGATTTCCGATGGCGCCGTATGGTGTTCAGTCTGAAGGTGATGCAATCGCGGCTGTTGCGGCCTCATTTGCAGCATTGCGAAAAATACGAGCAGTGGGACCGCTAAGCGGACAAAGCCGTGGGACCTGCGTCGTTACGACGCTGATGACCGCGAGCCCGCGATGAGAATGTCAACGAGGCGTTTCGCGCTTTTCTCCCAGCCCGGCCCGGACGAGAAATTGGAGACGCCAGCCAGGGCGCGAAGCAGATCGAGCGGCTCGATATCCGCGTTGAGATCCCCGCTTTCCACCGCAGCAGCTACGAGCTTGTCGATCGCAGTCTGGAGGACGGCGCCGGACTGAGCATAAAGCGTGCTCGTTCCTCCGACCAGCCTATTGAGTGCCGGTGCGATGACCTGCTTGGCGGCGATGTAATCCACGAATAATCGCATCCATGCGCGAAGGGCCTCCACCGGCGGATGTTCCGCTGCAAGAACCGGCGCTGATTCGGCAAGGCGGTCCAGTTCAGCGCGATAGACCGCCTCGATAAGAGCGTCGCGACTGGGAAAGTGACGATAGAGCGTTCCGATGCCCACATCCGCGCGCCGCGCGACTTCATCCAGAGGAATGTCGACTTCGCCCGCCGTAAACGCGGCTTTGGCCACTTCCAGGAGATGTTCTCTGTTGCGTTGTCCGTCGCTGCGCGGTCGGCGGCGGGGCGTTTTCACGTTGGTCATCTGTCCCCCTCTTGTTAAACGGAGTATCGCTCCGTATATATAAAACGGAGCGATACTCCACATATGACACCGAGTGCCGTTTCGGCAAGAAATGCATGTTCCATTTCGAGGAGTTCCACCGATGACACAGATTTTTGGCGCAACCTCGACGACCGACGATGTTCTCTCCGGCGTGTCCCTGAAGGGCAGGCGCGTTCTCGTGACCGGCGTTTCCGCCGGGCTGGGCGTCGAGACGGCCCGGGCGCTGGTGGCTCATGGCGCGCATGTCGTGGGCGCGGCGCGCGATCTTGCGAAAGCGGAGCGCGCGACGGAACAGGTTCGCGCGGCTGCGGACCAGGGCGGCGGCGCGTTCGAACTGACCGCTCTGGACCTCGCGGATCTGGCGAGCGTGCGGGCCTGCGCCGACCGTCTGAACGCGCAAGGCGCGCCGTTCGATCTGGTGATCGCCAATGCAGGCGTCATGGCGACGCCGTTCGGGCATACGAAGGACGGGTTCGAGACGCAGTTCGGCACCAATCATCTGGGACATTTCGTCCTGGTCAACCGGATCGCCGGCCTGATGCGTGACGGCGCCCGGCTGGTCAATGTGTCGTCGGCCGGACATCGCTTCGCCAACGTCGATCTTGACGACCCTAATTTCGAGCATACGCCTTATGAGCCGTTCGTGGCCTATGGGCGCTCCAAGACCGCCAACATTCTCTTCGCCGTCGCATTCGATGCACGGCATCGCGCGCGGGGCGTGCGGGCGACGGCGGTGCATCCCGGTGGAATCATGACGGAACTGGCGCGGCATATGGCGCCCGGTGAGATCGAAGCCATGGTGAGCCGGATCAATGAGCAGGCCGCCGCCGAGGGCCAGAAGCCGTTCCAGTTCAAGAGCATTCCGCAGGGCGCAGCAACATCCGTATGGGCCGGCGTGGTCGCCGGGGCCGACGCGGTAGGCGGGCGCTATTGCGAGAATTGCCGCGTCAGCGATGTCGTGCCGGACGATCAGCCGATCAGTCTGGTCAATGCGGGGGTACGCGCCTACGCTCTCGATCCGGCACGCGCCGAGGCCCTGTGGACGAAAAGCGAGGACATGGTCGGGGAACGCTTCGCCTGAGGCGTTCGCGCGAACCGCACTTCGATCCGGCGTAGGGTCACGACCGCGCAACCGGACGGCGGAGGCAGTCAAGCCGCCGGCTCTTCTGCTTACCCATGAGGATCCTACACTCTTGCGCGTCATTATTTTCGGCCTGCTCCTGTCGATCGTGATCCTGAACTGGTTATGGCCGCTGCCTCTTCCCCTGGCCGTGAAAGTCCTGGTGGCCGTCTGCGTCATCGTGGCGTCGCAATACCAGTTCTGGAGCAGGCTCTCCTCGGGCTCGGTGTTCGCGCCGGAGTTCCCGAAGCCGCTCATCATCCTGTTCAACTGGGCGGTCGGGACGGTCCTGTTTCTCACGCTGCTCCAGCTCGCGCTCGATTGCGGCGTGTTGGTGATCGCGCTGGTGACATGGCAGCCGGTTCATATCGGCGCGGAAGCCCGCATTGCGGTGGGTGGAGTGGCCGCGCTGCTGGCGGCAACCGGCGTCGTCAATGCGCTGCGGGTGCCGCCCGTCAGGGACGAGATCGTCGTCATACGCGGATTGTCCCCGCTGTTCGACGGATATCGGCTGCTCCAGTTGAGTGATCTGCATATCACGCGGCTCTTCTCTGCGAAATGGGCCGCCCGTGTCGTGGCGCGGGCCAACGCGGCGGGCGCCGACCTGATCGTCGTGACCGGGGATTTCATCGACGGATCAGTGGATATGCGCCGTGCCGACATCGCGCCGCTCGCGCGGCTGCGTGCGCCGGACGGCGTTCTGGCCGCTCCGGGCAACCATGAATATTTTTTCGACTATGCGGACTGGATGCGCCATCTGTCGGCGCTGGGTTTCGATGTGCTGGAAAACCAGCACAGGATCATCACGCGCGGGACGGCGTCTCTGGTGATCGCCGGGGTGACCGATCGTTCCGCACACAGGCACGGGCATACGGTCCCGGATCTCGACGCGGCGCTGGACGGGAGCCCTCGGGATGCGCCGGTCGTGCTGCTCGATCATCAGCCCGGCGACGCCCCCGCTGCGGCAGCCCGCGGCGTGGCGCTTCAGCTCTCGGGCCATACGCATGGCGGGATGATCCTCGGCCTCGACCGACTCGTCGCGCGCGGCAATAACGGTTTCGTCTCCGGGCGATACGATGTGGCCGGCATGACGCTTTATGTCAGTAACGGGACCGGTCTCTGGCCCGGCTTCGCACTCCGTCTGGGCGTGCCGTCCGAAATGACGCGGTTTCATCTGCGGGCCGGATAGGGGGCGAGACCTGGCTCGGGGGATGCTGGGAAGGCCGTTCATGACTTCCCGCATGGAATGCGCTGACGGTCACGCGAACCGGCTGGGCCGATAATCGGAGAGCCAGTCGACGGAAACACCGTTCAGGACCTCCATCGCGATGCACTGCCCCATGATCGGCGCCTGCGTCATGCCGCTGTGCATGACGGCGGCGTAGACGTTCGGATCGCTGGCCGAAGCGCCGACGATAGGGTGCCCGTCGACCGGCAGGACCCTGTGACCGAGGGTCATGAATTCGAGCGGCATGGGGGGCAAGTGGGGGAAGAACTTTCGGACCTGCGCCAGGAATCTCGCCCCCGTGGCGGCGTTGGCCGGCGTATCGCCGCTGTCGCCGAAATTGGAGCCGGTGACAAGGCGTCCATCGGGATTCTGCTTGATGTCGCAGCCCGGCGGCATGATGACCTGTCCGAAAAGGGGGCGAAGCGGCTCGGTATGGGCCAGGACACCTCTTGATTCCTTGAGGGGGGTCTTCAATCCGGCCGTTGCCGCCATCGCCGGTGTATCATTGCCCATGCAGAGCACGACGTGATCCGCGCGGATCAGGCCCTTGCTTGTCTGCACGCCCGTTACATGCCCGCCCGTCCGGTCAAGCGCCAGCACGTTCGTGCCCATGGCCAGGCGCGCGCCCTTTCCGGCCGCGGCCGCGACCAGGGCCTTTGCCGCGGCGACCGGGTCCACCGTCCCGTCGATATCGGATTTCCAGGCAATGGCGCACGATCCGGTGCGAACGCCCGGCAACTGGGCCTCGACCTCCGCCTTGCCGGTCCTGCGGATGGGATAACCCCAGCCTTCGAGCCGGCGAATGATGTCCAGCGTTTCTTCCACGGCATTCTGCTCGTCGGCGTGCCACGCGACGCCGCCGCCCCACTGAATGGCGAGGTCGTTGCCGATCTCCTGCTGGAGGCGACGCCAGCCCAGGATGCCGAGCATGTTCAATGTATAATAGGAATAGGGTTTCTTGTTGAACGCGTTCAGCCAGGCAAAGGATTTGGCCGTGGTTTCCTGCCCCGGGCCGGCACGGTCGATAATCGTGACGTCAGCACCGTAGGAGGCAAGGTGATAGCCGACCGATGCGCCGATGATGCCGGCTCCCACGACGACCACCGATTTGCGGGGCGACGCGGCCAGGGCTGTGGGTGCCGCCGTGCCGGCAAGGCCCATCAGCAGGTGTCGTCTCTTTAAAAGCATCGGGTTTCACTCCTGTCCTGTTGGGCGCCAGCACGATGTGGCCGAGCGAATGCGTAGGGGATCAAGCCATTGCTCGACCGTTCCGATTCTACTTGGAATTTCCTCGGTTCGAGAAGGCGACATTTCTATTTTCCTCATGGGGAAGCACATCGATATCACATTATTACGAAATCGGAACTCCCAGGACCCGGCAGAGACAAAAATCCCGGTTGGCTGCTCCTTGGCGGGCGAGGTCATGCCCACGCATCTGGGGAAGGACAACATCCAATCTTTCCATGAATTCTTTTCATCTTAACCGTAAAAACAATATCGGGTCGGGACCCATATATGTTTTGTTACCTATTCGAACTGAGGTAGGCTCCTTCATGGATCGGGTTCGGGGCCTGGCGGAATGAGGTAGCCGTCCGGCCGGAATGATCCGTGGTTGGAGACTTCCGCGTCGGCGGCGCAAAAGAGGCGAAGAAGGCGGAGCAGAATGAAACGTCAGGCACTTTTCTCGACGGCTCTTGCCGTTGTACTTCCGGCCGTGATCGCGTCCAAGGGTTTTGCGGCGACCGGCACGAATACCAAGTCGGCGCGTGCGGCAAAGGGTCATGCCGCCGCTGGCTCGACGCCCGCGCCGACGGCAGCCTCTGTCCTGGCGCCAGTCAAGGCCCCTGCCGCACGCCATTATGCCTCGGGAGATGCCGAGGAGCAGGTGATCGTGACAGGAACGCGCGATCCGCACGCGAGAGCGCGCGACAGTATCAGCCCTGTGGTCGTCATCTCGGCGGCGCAGCTCAAATCCACCGGGCAGGCCGACCTGCGCGATGCGCTGACCACGCTGATTCCGTCTCTGACCCGCCAGACCGTCGGTACGGGGACGGCCAATACGATTGACTCGATCAACATGCGCGGCCTGACGTCGAACCAGACACTCATTCTGGTCGATGGCAAGCGCCGCCACACCACGTCGACGGTCTATTACGCGCCCGGTCCGCAACAGGGGACCACGCCGGTCGATATCGACATGATTCCGGTCTCGGAAATCGATCATATCGAGGTGCTGGAAGACGGTGCAGCCGCCCAGTACGGGTCGGACGCCATCGCGGGGGTCATCAACGTCATTCTGACGCACCGCAAGCATGGCATCCAGATGTCGGCCAATAATGGCGGATATTACAAGGGCGACGGTTTTACCTCGAAGGATTATATCGGGGCCGGATTCGCATTGCCGAACGACGGCTTCTTCAACCTAGGCGCGGACTTCAAGTTCCAGGATCATGCCATCCGTGGCGGATGGGACAAGCGTACGAACAGATACGATAATCCGATCATGAGCATGCCGCGCGCGGTCCAGGTCGTGCTCGGCTACAATATGGAATACAACGTCGAGAACGGCCTGACGCTTTATTCCTTCTCGACCTTCGGCCATAAGGTCGCCGACGCGCTGCAGAATTTCCGGACCGGTGTGGACGTGCCGGGGGCGACCTTCCCCACGCTCTTCCCTAACGGCTATGTCCCCATCATCCAGACCGACGAGACCGATTACGGTGTTACGGTCGGCTTCAAAGGGAAGGCGTTCCTGGGCTTCGATTTCGATCTGTCGACGACGTACGGCGGCAACCATAACGACGTGAACATCGCCAATACCGGCAGCCAGAGCTTTCTCCAGACCTACGGCTATACACCGACCGAATTCCACCAGACTGCCTATACGGCCACGCAATGGACGAACAATCTCGACTTCCGGCGCAGCTTCGATACGGGTATTCTGGCGGGCCCACTCAATTTCTCGATCGGTGCCGAATATCGGTACGAGACCTACAAGATCGGTGCCGGCGATTACGACGCCTATTATATATCGGGCGCCCAGGGCCAGCATGCGATTCCGCCGGGCCTCGCCAGCACGTCGAGCCGCGACGTGACGGCGGGGTATATCGATGTCGGGACGGAGTTCCTGAAGGGATGGAAAGCGGATTTTGCTGGACGGTTCGAACATTACACCGATGTCGGCGATACCGAGATCGGCAAGGTCTCAACCCGTTATGACCTGAACAGGTATCTTGCCGTTCGTGGCACCGTCAGCAGCGGTTTCCGCGCGCCGACCCTCGCCGAGCAGAACTTTTCCAGTCTGACGGAATCGCCGACATCGGCCTCCGGTGTCCTGGGCGTGCACTCGCCCGGCGCCAGGCTGCTGGGCGCCCGGCCGCTGAAGCCCGAACGCTCGACGAGCTTCAGCGCCGGCATCATCCTCAATCCGATCCCGAATATGCATGTCTCCCTGGATGCCTATCAGATCGACATTCGTGACCGTATCGTGATCGGTGGCGTCTATGGTGGTGCCAAGGCCATTGAGGCGATGGAACTGTCGGGTCTCTTCTTTCCCTCCACGTCGGCGACCGCCACGGCACAGTATGAGACGAACGGTGCATCGACGCGCACGCGCGGCATGGACATCACGGCCACCTATCTGACCAATCTGGGCCGATATGGAAGAATCAACTGGGACGCGGCGGTCAATTTCAACCAGACCAACGTCCGTTCCGTCGGAACCGACCTGAACGGGAACACGCTGCTGAACGCGCAGCAGAGGTCGTTCCTGACCTCGTACATGCCGCGCAACAAGCTGATCTTCGGCGGCCGCTGGACCTGGGGAAAGCTGGATTTCTCGGTGCATGAAACCCGCTACGGACGCACGACGTCGAACAATACCTATTGGAACGACGTGCCGGCTTCCATGGTCAATTCGGTCACGCAGTTCCTGCGCTGGGTCCAGACGCCGCGCTTTCAGACCGACCTTGCGATCGGCTATCAGGTGACGCCGCGCCTGCACGCCACGTTGGGCGCCAACAATGTCGGCAACGCCTATCCCCGCAAGCTTCCGTACGCGGTGCAATATCTCGGATCCGAAATCTATAACATGGATGTTCAGCAGATGGGTCTGTTCGGCGGCTATTACTACATGCAACTGGACCTCTCCCTCTGACCCGATCCGGGACATGTCCTATGTCTGACGTCGGTTCGGGCTTCATGGCCATGTGCAGGCTGCTGCCGCGCTGGGTGGTCCTGGTCGCGGGGTCGATGGTGCTGGCCGAACTGTTTCGCCGTGCCGGCCTGCCGGCGTCGGCGCTGCTGGGCCCGATGATCTGTGCCATCGTTGCCGGTGTCACGGGGCAGGAATTGCGGTTTCCCGGCCCGATCTTTCCGCTGGCCCTGGGGGTGATCGGCTGCCTGATCGCCACCAGCCTGCCCTTGTCCGTTCTGGCTAGCATCCTCGACAAGGGGCCGGTCTTTTTCGCCGGGGTCCTGGCCGTCGTGCTGGTCAGCGCCGCCGCGGGCTTCGCCCTCGCGCGGACCGGGGTCCTGCCGGGGACGACGGCGTTATGGGGGGCGTCGCCGGGTGCCGCGACTGCGATGACGATCATGTCCGCCAGTTACGGCGCCGATATGCGGCTTGTCGCCTTCATGCAATATCTGCGCGTGATCTTCGTCTCGGGAAGTGCCGCGGCGGCCACGCGGTTTTTCGCTGCGGCTCCGGCGACGCCGGGGCCGATTCCGGTGTCCGCGGCCGGCGGAGACGCCGGCGCGATCGCCGGAACGCTTCTGACCGTTGCCGTGTCGTCGTTCCTTGCCCGGAAATGGCGTATTCCCGCCGGTGCGCTGATGGTACCGCTGGTCGTCAGCGCTGCGTTGCAGGATACGGGCCTGCTGACCATCGTCCTGCCCGGATGGGTCCGCGTTCCTGCCTATGCGGCGCTGGGATGGGGGATCGGCCTGCGCTTCACGCCCGGGATCGTTCGCCATGCCCTGCGCGCGTCGCCCTGGGTCGTGCTGTCGACGTCGCTGATCATCGCGGCGTCGGGCGCGGTGGCGTGGCTGCT
Source organism: Nguyenibacter vanlangensis (assembly GCF_013376155.1). Classification (GTDB taxonomy): domain Bacteria; phylum Pseudomonadota; class Alphaproteobacteria; order Acetobacterales; family Acetobacteraceae; genus Gluconacetobacter; species Gluconacetobacter vanlangensis. The sequence continues at coordinate 8,224 of NZ_JABXXP010000001.1, read as the reverse complement.
GGTCCTGTGCGGCCAGACGGACCCGCTCTCCGCCTGGTTGTCCTGCAGCCCGGGCGGCGAGGATACGATCGCCATCATCGCCTCCACCACGCCTGGGGTGGATATGTCTTTCGTGATGGCGATGCAGACGGTGCGTTTCGTGCTGGTCCTGTTCACCGGGCCGGGCCTTGCGCGCTGGCTCGGCCGCTGGATTCCTTCTGCCTCCGCTCCCGACAGCCGCCCGCTCTTTTCAAAAGACAATGCCGCCTGATCCTTCGGCCGGATATCGGCAATGGCGGCGTCCTGGCTGCGGTCGGCGGTGCTATGGCCGGCCACGTATACCACGCCATTCGCCACGACGGCGCGGGATCGGCGATGATTCGTATCGAGGTAGAGAATGTCGATCAATTCCTCGTTCCTTCATATCCGTTGAAATGCAGGGTCCCCGGCGCGGCCTCGCCCAGGCCGCCATAAGCGGCGCTTTCCGCGCAGATCCAGCGGATAAAGGCGGAGATGGTGGGATCGTGGGCTTTTTCGACCGGAGTCACGACGTAATAGGCCCCGCGTGAACGGATCGTCTCGTTGGAGACGACGCAGAGCGTGCCATCGGCAAGCTCGCGTTCCACGAAGATCGTGGGGACGAGCGCCACGCCGAAGCCTGCCATCGCCGCCTCGATCGTCGCGTTGAACTGGTCGAAGACATGCCCCTTGAATGATGCGGCGCCGGTGACGTTCACCTGTGCGAACCAGAAATCCCACAAGGCGGGCCGGGTGGTCAGTTGGATAAGGCTGACCCGTGCAAGATCCTCGGCCGTCTCCAGTTTCGTCGCGTCGCGAAAGGCCGGGCTGCATACCGGGACGATCGTTTCGTCGAACAGATGATGGAGCTGCCCGTCCGGCCAGACCGGCGCGCCATAATGTACCGCGATATCGCAATCGGACCCGTCGAAGCTGAACGGTTCGAAGACCGTCGTGATATTGACCTTGATCTGTGGATATTGCCTGATCAGCCGCGGCAGGCGGGGGATCAGCCACCGGGACGAAAAGGTGGAGAACATATGCAGGTTCAGCGTGTTCTCGCCGTCTCCCGCGGACAGGACGCGATAGGTCGTGCCGGCGATCTGCTCGAGGATCGAAATCACGGACGGCAGGATCGACTTGGCCTGGCGCGTCATGACCAGACGCTTGCGGCGCCTGTCGAACAGGGACACGCCCAGCGTCATTTCCATATTGCGGATCTGCTTGCTGATCGCGCCCTGAGTGAGGCTCAGTTCCTCGGCGGCGGCGCTGAAATTCTGGTGCCGGGCCGCGGCCTCGAAGGCGACGAGTTCGGGGATCGACGGCATCAGGCGGCGGGGAAGGAGCATGGCAACCTCCTTTTCATCTTGCGGCTCAGGCTCAGCAGGGCTGCCGTCCAGGCGACGGCAGCCGCGTAATCCAGGCATAACAGCGTCGGCCGGTTCGCCACCCGGGCCATGATCATGGCCACCAGCGTCGCGCCGCAGGTCTGTCCCATGATGCGCGAGAGCGCGATCATGCCGCTGGCGCTTGCGCTGCGGCCATGTGGTGCGGCCAGCAGGATCGCGCGGTTGTTGGGCGAGACGAACATGGCGAACCCCGTGCCCGCCAGCGCGAAGCGCCACATGATGTCGAAATTCCCGGCATCGGGAGGCGTCATCCTGACCATCAGGAAACCGAAGCCATTGACCGCAAGCCCCAGCGAAGACAGCGTTCCCGCCGGGATCCGATCTGCAAGCCGGGCGACGAGCGGCCCGGTCAGAACCATCGCCCCGGGCCAGGCCGTGATCAGCAGTCCCGTCGTGACCGGCGAGCGGCCGAACAGGCCGGTCAGGGAGAACGGGATCGAAATCATGAAGAAATTCGCCGCCGTATAGCCCAGGAAACAGGTCATCACGCCGATGGAAAAGGCGGGGCGCGCAAGCAGGTCGACCGGCAGCAGGGGAGCGGCGTGCCCTCTTTGGCGCGCCAGCAGCAAGGCCCCTGCCACCGCCCCCAGCAGGACGAGTATCGTCCCACCCGATGCCCACGCGTTGCGGGCCAGAAAATCGCTGCCGGTCAGGATGAGGCAGAAGGCTGCCATGTTCAGGACGACCGACAGCGGGTCGATCATGCGCCGGAGCGGCGGCGTGGCGGGCAGGCGGACCTTGCACAAGGCGAACACCAGCGCGCCGGCCGGCAGGTTGAACAGGAACAGCCAGCGCCACGAACCGGTGCAATAGAGGATCGCCGCCGCGACGGACGGGCCCAGCGCCACGCTCAGCGCCGTGGTCAGCGCGTTGAGCGCGAGACACTGGCCGAGACGGGCAGGGGGGCAGACCATCCGGATGAGCGCGGTATTGACCGCCATGATCGCGGCGCCGCCGGCCCCCTGTATGCCGCGTGCGAAAGCGAGGGTCGCGATATGGTGCGAAAGGGCGCAGAGCAGCGAGCCCGCCATGAGTACCGCCAGCCCGCTCAGACAGATTTTCTTCGCGCCGATGCGTTCGGCGAAGGCGGCAAGCGGCAGAAGCAGCATGCAGTTGACGAGCTGATAGGCATTGACGACCCAGATCGACACCGAGGCGGACGCGTGCAGATCCGTCGCGATCGTCGGAAGGGCGATATTGGCGACCGCGTAATCGAGAACCGCCAGCAGGACCGAGAGCAGGATCGCCGCCAGCGCGCCCCGCCGGATGGCGGCAGGGCTCTCGTGCGCCGGTGCTTCGGTCGCGATCACGCTCATGGTTCGCTCAGAGACGGAAGCGAAGGAACCGGGCGGGGTCGTAGGGCGCGGCCTCGGGGACGGTATCGCCGCCGATCATCCGCCCGATCAGTTCCGCGGTCCAAGGCGCGCTGACCAGTCCCAGATGCCCATGGCCCGTGGCGTAGAACACGCCCCGCGTCGAGGGCGAAGGGCCGATGACAGGCAGGCAGTCGGGTGTCGACGGCCGGTTGCCCATCCAGTGCCGGACCGTGGAGAAGCCGCCGATTTTCACGAGGGGCAGGCCGTCGCGCAGGCAATCGAGCAGGATACGGGCCCGCCGCCAGTCCGGCGGTGCCCCCGCAGGCGCGAATTCCACCTGTCCGGCGGCACGCATGCCCCCTCTCATCGGGGTGATGCCGAATTTGAGGTCCGACATCATGACGGGCAGGGGCGGTTCCTCCGCCAGGTCGGGAACCTGGACATGATAGCCGCGCTCGCTCACCAGCGGCACGGAATCTCCCAGCATCCTGCCCAGCGCGCGCGCGCCCATCCCGGCGGCGACGATGATGCTGTCGCAGGCCACGACCCGGCCCGACGAACGGACACCGCGCACCTGCCCGGCCTCCAGCACGAAGCCACCGACATGGCCGTCGGCAAAGTGCACGCCCTGCGCGCGTGCCAGCGTGGCCAGGGCCGCCACATAGCCCCCGGGATCGGCGCAATGGGCGCCATCGGGCAGTTGTGCCGCAAAGCCGTATCGGGGGCTCAGGCCCGGGCAGACCGCTTCCAGCGCCGCGCGGTCGAGCGTATTCCACCGTACGCCGTTTTCGCGCCGGAGCTGCCAGCCGAAGGCGTCGGCCTTATAGGCAGCTTCATCCGGATAGACGATCAGCAGCCCCTTGCGCTGGATCAGTTCGGGAACGCCCGCTTCCGCCGCCAGGGCGGCATGCCGGTCCGCCGCACCGGCCAGGAACGGCCGCAGCGCCGACGCGATGGCGCGGGCACGGGCACGGGTGGCGCCACAGGCGACGAAGCGCAGCAGCCACAGCCAGATATGCGGCAGGGATGACGGACGCAGGCGCAGCGGACCCTGGGCATCCAGCAGATAGCCGGGTACCTTCTTCCACATGCCGGGCATGGAAATCGGTACGACGGACCCCGGACTCAGCCACCCGGCATTGCCGTAGCTCGTCGCATTTTCCGATCCGGGCGCATCGGAGGACAGAAGGGTGACGTCATGCCCCAGGCGCCGCAGATGCAGCGCAATCGTCACGCCCACGGCCCCCGCGCCGATGACGACGAGCCGGGCACCCTGCGCCGGCGGAGAAGACATGGCAGCCATCAGGCTTTTCCCATGTGGAAATGTTTCAGGAACGTCCGGGTCCGTTCTTCCCGCGGGTCTTCGATGACCTGCCGCGCCGGGCCCGATTCCACGATGTATCCGTCCGCCATGAAGACGACGGTATCGGCCACGTCCCGCGCATAGGACATTTCATGCGTGACCACGATCTGGGTCATGCCCGCCTGCGCCAGGTCGCGCATCACGCTCAGGATCTCGGCCACCCGCTGCGGGTCGAGCGCGGATGTCGCCTCATCGAACAGCATGACCTTCGGTTCCATCGCCAGGGCGCGGGCAATCGCCACGCGCTGCTTCTGGCCGCCGGAAAGACGTTCGGGCATGGTGTCGGCGAAACTTTCCATTCCCATGCGTTCCAGCAGCGGGCGGGCGATCCGCTCGGCCGCGTCGCGCGACTGGCCCCGCACGAAACGCGGGCCGGACATCACGTTTTCCAGGACCGTCAGGTGCGGAAACAGGTTGAAGGACTGAAAAACCATTCCGGCTTCGGCACGGAACGCCGCCATGGCCCCCGTACGGTGGCGCGATGCCGTGGCGCCGAACCGCATCGTATGGCTGTCGATCGTGACCGACCCGGAATCGGGGGCTTCCAGAAGATTGACGCAACGGAGCAAGGTGGATTTTCCCGATCCGCTGGGGCCGATCAGGGCAAGCACATTGCCCTTCGGCACCCCCAGCGAGATGTCCCTGAGCACCTCGCGCCTGCCGAAGCGCTTGGACAGGTTCACGATGTCGATCATCAGCGGTTCCCTAGCCATGACGACGACGCTCCAGCAGCCGCGCGCCCTGTGTCATCGGAAACAGGATCAGGAAATAGATGATTGCGATCGTGGTGTAGACCTCGAGCGGCTTGTAGGTGGCGGAGGCGACCATCTGCCCCTGGTAGACGAGGTCGGGGACGGTCACGACCGAAATCAGCGACGTGTTCTTCAATTGCAGCACCACCTGGCTGACGAGCGGGGCGGTCATGCGCCGCAGGGCCTGCGGAAGGATGATCCGGCGCATCATCGTGAAGGGCGTCATGCCCAGCGCGGCGGCGGCATCCCACTGGCCACGGTCGATCGAATCCAGGCCCGCGCGAAAGATTTCGCTGTAGAATGCCGCGCCGTAGAGCGACAGCGCCAGCAGCGCCGCCGTGGCGGGCGCCAGGCTAAGGCCCAGCACGACCGGCAGCGCGTAGTAGCACCACACCAGTTGCACCAGGGCCGGCGTGCAGCGGAAGATTTCGACGACCGCGCCGGCGGGGATGGACAGGATCTTCCAGCCGCTGCGCCGGGCCAGCGTCAGCAGCAGGCCCGCGACCATGCCGACGATCGCGCTGGCAAGGGTGAAGCCCAACGTATATTCGAGACCGATCCTGAAAAGAGACCAGTATTGAAGGATCGGGCCGAAATCCCATTGATAGGTCATGGTGCGGGCCGCATCGCCATCAGAATTCCAGGCCGGGCGGCAGCGATGCCGGGTCGACATTGCTGGCCCGCAGCGCCTTGAACATCCAGTCCTGCACGATGCCCTCCGAACGGTTGTAGAGAAGCCAGTTATTGACGAAGGTCAGGAAACGCGGGTCGGGCGAGGCCGGCACGCCGATACAGGTCGGCTGATGCACCACGGGCTGCGGCAGGATCAGCCCGCCTACCGCCGGGTTGCGCGCATGCATCACGGCCGCGATCACCACCACCTGCACCACGCAGTCCGCGCGTCCGGCCTGAAGCGCCATGATCGCGTCGGTCGGGGATTGGACCGCCACGGGGGTGCAGTGGGGCAGCCGGCGCCGGACGAAGATGTCGTGCGACGACCCTGTGTCGAAGGCGACGCGGATTTCGGGTTTGTCCAGATCGTCCCACGTCGCGACCGACAGGCCGTTTTTCGCAATCACCGTGAATGCGTTATTGATGGCGATGTCGCTGAACTGGATCTGGAGTGCCCGCGCGGGGGTGGGGCTCAGGGCGAACATGACGTCGATCTTGCCGGTCTGGAGGTCCATGACCGACGTCCCCCACTCGGCCTCGACGATGTCGGGCGTGACCCCCAGGGAAGCGGCCATGTCCCTGACCATGTCGACGCATGCGCCGCTCCAGCCGCCCTTTAGAATATCCTTGTGAAAAAACGGTTCGGCTCCCGGAATGGCGGCGGTGCGGAGCTTGCCCGAGGCCTTGATGCGCGCGATCGTTCCCCCTTCTTCCTGCGCCCGTGCCGGACATATGCCCGCAAGGGACGTCGCGGCCGCGACGCCGCCCAGGGCCAGGACCGATGCAAAAGCTCGACGTGTCGTCACTCCAGGACCTCCCCGCCGCCATCAGGCGAACCGTTTACAACGCATATCGAGTTTAGGGGGGCGGGCGGCACCGTAAAGCCGAAATCGCCCCCTGCCTGTCGTCAGACGATCTGATTCTTCAGGGGGGTGCCGGCTTCGAGCGCGCCGATGTTCGTCAGCAGGATGTCCACGACGTTCCGTTCATAGAACTGCGTCTCGCCCGCCGCGTGCGGCGTCACGATCACGTTGTCCATCGACCAGAGGGGAGAGGAGGCGGGCAGCGGCTCCTCGACGAACGTGTCCAGCGCCGCGCCGGCGATCTGCCCGGATTGCAGCGCCTCGATCATGGCGCCCTCGTCGATGACCTTGCCGCGTGCCACATTGATCAGCACCGCGTCGGGGCGCATGGCGGCGAAGGCTTCCGCATTCACCAGTTCGAACGTCTCTTCGGTCAGCGGGCAGGTCAGGATCACCACGTCGGCCTGCGGCAGGGTGGGCAGGAAATCCCGGTTCGAGATGATTCGCACGTCCTCGGGCTGCGTTTGGGGAACCGAACGGCGCATCGCGATCACGTTCATGCCGAAGGCCCTGCAAAGCCGGGCGACGCGGGCCCCGATTCCGCCGAATCCCACGACCAGGACGGTCTTGCTGTCCAGTTCCTGCAGCCTGTCTTTCGGGTTGCTGCTGGTCAGGCGCCAATAGGCATTCCTCTGGTCGTCGCGCGCTTCGAAAAGCCGGCGCGACAGGTTCAGCAGCAGGCCCAGCGCGTGGTCCGAAACGGCGTTCGCATTCACCCCCCGGGCGCTGCACAGATGCACGCCGCGTTCGCGGAACAGGGCATGGTCATAATGATCGACGCCGGCACTGACCGACTGTACCAGCTTCAATTTCGGTGCCCAGTCGAGAATATGGTTCTTCCACAGCATGGAAACGACCAGCACCTCGGCATCGGCCGCGACCTGCTCGAGATCCGCCAGGTTGTTGACCTGGACGCAGGGGGGTGGATTGGGGCGGCGCTCCATCTCGCCCTTCAGATCGTAATGAGCATGCGCGACACAGACTTTGGGTTGTGCCCCGATCCAGGGTTTCGTCATGATTCACGTCCATCCGTTGCAGGAGAAAAGGAGGGGCCGAAACCCGCCTGCCATGATCACCTTTGTCCTGACGGTCATTATGTTATTTCTGACTCGGAATGAGAAGGCAAAACGCCTCTCGTACATATTCCTTTTCGGAATGTTTGATGCTGTTTCAGAACAGGCCGCGATAGTCGCCCCCGTCCACCAGCAGGCTCTGGGCGGTGATGAAGCCTGCCTTGTGCGAGCAGAAGAAGGCGACCGCCGCCGCGATCTCCTCGACATCGCCGAACCGTTTCGCGGGGTTGGCGGCAGCGCGCTCTGCCCAGATGCTGTCGTAGCTGCGCCCCGTCATGCGCGACAGGTCATGGACATGGGCATGCTGTGCCGCCGAATCGATGATGCCCGGCAGGATATTGTTGATCGTGACGTTCCGTGCGACCAACTGTCGCGCCAGACCCGACGAAAAGGCCACCAGCCCCGATCGCGCGGCGTTGGAAAGAGCCATCTCGGCCTGCGGATTCTTCACGCTGCGCGAGACGATGTTGACGATGCGGCCGAAACCGCGTTCGGTCATGCCGTCCACGGCAAGGCGGATCATGTCGATCGGGGCCACCATCATCATGTCCACGCCCGCGATCCAGTGCGCCCTGTCCCAGTCGCGGAAATCGCCTGGCGGCATGCCGCCGCCATTATTCACCAGAATGTCGGGTTGGGGACAGGCGGCGAAGATCCGCTGCCGGTCATCATCCCGCGTCAGGTCCGCAGCCACTGCCACCGCGTCGCGTCCGGTCTGCGCGCGCACCAGCGACACGGCGTCCTCGAGCGCCGCGGGGTCGCGCGCCACCAGCGTAACC